>NZ_JBIVJB010000066.1:0-26818 GCF_044750025.1 Pseudomonas sp. NPDC088885
CTTGAGGATCGCCGGTTTTTCGTCTGGCGCCTGGCACAGTAAGTACAGCGCGGTCAGGGCTTCCGGGATCTGCACGATCATGTCGTCCATCAGGTTGGCGTCTTTGGCGATGTCTTCGAACTCAGGCTGTTCGTCGAACAGGCCCGAACCGACCATGATCGGCAGAAGCATTTCGCTGACTTCTTCTTCAGCGGTTTCGAACCAGGCGGCTTCGCGCAGGAACACGCCTTCCATGAAACCGATGCACCAGCCGCGCAGTTCGGAATCGTCCGGATCTTCGCCCAGATCCAGTTCGCATGGCAGCTCGAATTCTTCATCCGACGCCAGTTGACGGGCGATGTGCGCCTTGAGGCCGATCAGTGTGGCTTCGATTTCTTCGCGCTGGGCTTCACCGCTGTAGTGCGGCTCTTCGGCGAACAGTGCGTCGATCCACTCGCGATCCGGCACAACGTCCGAGCAGATCGACAGGGCGGTCAGGTAGCCGTGAGCGGCCACGTAATCCAGCGCCTCGTCGTGCAGCTCGTCGGCGTCGAGGAAGACTTGCAGGCGGGTTAGTTGCTCAGCGAAGGACATTACGGGGCTACCTTGGGGGAATAAACAATGCGGGAATTCTAGGCCTTCTTGCGCGCTCAAGCCAGCCGCACGGCAGATTTGCCGGGCAGAACAACCTAATCCCCTGTAGGAGCTGCCGAAGGCTGCGATCTTTTGATCTTTTAAAAACCAGATCAAAAGATCGCAGCCTTCGGCAGCTCCTACAGGGGACAGGGGCGCATCGCAGATTGTATCGACGGGTGTCGCCCTGTGCAGGGAAGGCCTCGGGTATACTGCCGCGTTTTGCGATCCCTGCCCGCATTGCGGCCGTCATGCAATGCGTTCTTACGATTCTGCGGTGCAGCTTTGCCCGTCATGAACCAGCCTTGCAGGGATGTTTTTGTGATTTTTGGAGTTTCTATGCTCGAACAGGCTCAACGCGTCCTCAAGGACATCTTCGGCTACGACAGTTTTCGTGGCCGTCAGGGTGCAATCATTGAGCGCGTGGCCAGCGGCGGTGACGCACTGGTTCTGATGCCTACCGGTGGCGGCAAATCCCTGTGTTTCCAGGTGCCGGCGCTGCTGCGCGAAGGCCTGGCGGTGGTGGTCTCGCCGCTGATCGCGTTGATGGACGACCAGGTCGCCACCCTCGAAGAACTCGGCGTCGCGGCGGCGGCGTTGAACTCGACACTGAGCGCCGAACAGCAGCGCGACCTCGCCGCGCGGATTAAACGCGGTGAAGTGAAGATGTTGTACCTGGCGCCCGAGCGTCTGGTGCAACCGCGCATGCTGTCGTTTCTGCAGAGCCTGGACATCGCCCTGTTCGCCATCGACGAAGCGCACTGCGTGTCGCAATGGGGCCATGACTTCCGTCCGGAATACCTGCAACTGGGTCAGTTGGCGGAACTGTTTCCTGATGTGCCGCGCATTGCCCTGACCGCCACCGCCGACAAGCGCACCCGCGAAGAAATCGTCACGCGTTTGCACCTGCAGAACGCCGAGCGTTTCCTGTCGAGCTTCGACCGCCCGAACATCTTTTACCGCATCGTGCCGAAAGAGCAGCCGCGCAAGCAGTTGCTGGCGTTTTTGGCCGAGCGACGCAGCGACGCTGGCATCGTCTATTGCCTGTCGCGCAAAAAAGTTGAAGAAGTCGCGACGTTCTTGAGCGAGCAGGGTTTCCCGGCGCTGCCGTATCACGCCGGTCTGCCCAATGATCTGCGTGCCTTCAACCAGAAGCGCTTCCTTAATGAGGAAGGCCTGATCATGGTCGCCACCGTGGCGTTCGGTATGGGCATCGACAAGCCCAACGTGCGCTTCGTTGCGCACCTCGATCTGCCGAAATCCCTTGAGGCGTATTACCAGGAAACCGGTCGTGGCGGCCGTGACGGTCTGCCGGCGGACGCGTGGATGGCCTACGGTCTGCAAGACGTGGTGATGCTCAAGCAGATGCTGCAGAACTCCGAAGGCGACGAGCGCCATAAGCGTCTGGAGCAGCACAAGCTCGACGCGATGCTCTCGCTGTGTGAAGAAACCCGCTGCCGTCGTCAGACCTTGCTGGCGTATTTCGACGAAGACATGCCCGAACCGTGCGGCCACTGCGACAACTGCGTCGATGGCGTGCAGACCTGGGACGCCACCGAGCCTGCGCGCCAGGCGTTGTCGGCGATTTTCCGCACTGGCCAGCGTTACGGCGTCGGTCATTTGGTCGATGTGCTGCTGGGCAAGGACAACGAAAAAATCCGCAGCTTCGGTCATCAGCATTTGTCGGTGTGGGGCGTTGGCAAGGCGTTGAGCGAGAGCGAATGGCGCTCGCTGTTCCGTCAGTTGGTGGCGCGGGGCCTGGCGGATGTCGATCACGAAGGTTATGGCGGTCTGCGTCTGAACGACAGCTGCCGACCGCTGCTCAAGGGCGAAGTGAGCCTGGAGCTGCGCCGCGACCTCAAGCCGCAAGTCACAGCGAAAAGCGGCAGCAAGAGCCCGGCCAGTCAACTGGTGCGCGGCGAAGAGCGCGAACAGTGGGAAGCGCTGCGTGCGTTGCGGCGCAAACTCGCCGAAGAACATGGCGTGCCGCCGTACGTCATCTTCCCCGATTCGACGTTGCTGGAAATGCTCCGCAGCCAACCGACCTCGCTGGCGGAAATGGCCCGGGTCAGTGGTGTTGGTGCGCGTAAACTGGAACGCTATGGCGATGCCTTCCTCGAAGTGCTGGGTGGCGAGGTCGAGGCGCCGAAAGTCGTGGCCGATGTGCGCCATGAGCTGATCACGTTGGCTCGGGCGGGCATGACGCCGTTGCAGATTGCCGGTCAGTTGCAATGTTCGGAGAAGAACGTTTACACGATGTTGGCTGAGGCGATCGGCAAGCAGCAGTTGTCGCTGGAGCAGGCGCTGGATCTGCCTGAGGAACTGATGGGCGAAGTGCAGGATGCGTTTCTTGATGGCGAAGGTGAGTTGCCGTCGGTCGCTGAGATTGCCGAATTGTTTGCCGGGCGGGTGCCGGAAGGCGTGCTGTATTGCGTTCGTGCGGCGTTGCAGTCGGAATTTGAGATGTAATTTGGCCGTTGCCCCTCATCGGAACGCCGCCCGCCCAGCCCTCTCCCCTAGGGAGAGGGGGCCGACCGAGGTGTCTTGCGTCCTACATCGACCTGAATGACCGAGTCGATTATGGATTCAACGCTGGGCTATCACGTCGGCGTAATTCCCAAATATCCCCCATTCAGTCCCCTCTCCCTCCGGGAGAGGGCTAGGGTGAGGGCATTCCGATTTCGAATTAGCAAAGCACTCCAAAGTCGCCGAAAATCCCGAGCATCCCCCAATCAGCCCCCTCTCCCTCCGGGAGAGGGTTAGGGTGAGGGGCATTCGAATTTCGAATTCAGCAAAGCCCTCCCAAGTCGCCGAATATCCCGAGCATCCCCCGATCAGTCCCCTCTCCCTCAGGGAGAGGGCTAGGGTGAGGGCTTTCCAAATTTCGATTCAGCAAAGCACTCCAAAGTTGCCGAATATCCGGAGCATCCCCCGATCAGTCCCCTCTCCCTCCGGGAGAGGGTTAGGGTGAGGGGCTTCAAGATGTAACGATTCAGTACAGAGCGACTCTTGCCTATAACTGCAGCTCATGCTTAGCTGGCTAATAATTAGAAATTCCTTATTTTTCAGACTAACCGTGAGTGTTTTATGCCGTTAACCGATCAACACCGCTTTGGCATGCAACTGGCCCAGATGTCCCGTGGCTGGCGCGCCGAACTGGATCGCCGTCTCGCCGGGCTGGGCCTGTCCCAGGCGCGCTGGCTGGTGCTGCTGCATCTGGCGCGTTTCGAAGAGGCGCCGACCCAACGTGAGCTGGCGCAGAGCGTCGGCGTTGAAGGGCCGACCCTCGCGCGCTTGCTCGATAGTCTGGAAAGCCAGGGCCTGGTGCAACGCCAGTCCGTAATGGAAGACCGCCGGGCGAAAAAAATTGTTCTCTGCGCACCCGCGCTGCCGCTCATCGAACAAATCGAAACCATTGCCACACAGTTGCGCCACGAATTGTTCGAAGGCGTCGACGAGGCGGATTTGAAGGTGTGCATGCGTGTTCACGCGCACATTCTGACCAACCTGGAAAAATCTTGAGGCACAACCCTGTGCCGATTTTTTGAGAGATCGCACTGAGCCGACTATAAGAACTACTGGGCAATATCGTGTTCGTACCGGATGTGCGAACGCATAGAAGTCGGTTTTGCTTATTTAAGGGATGCTCATGCTCGCAAGTTGGCACGTGGTACGGCGCGGTGGTGGCAAATGGCTGCTGCTGGCCGGGCTATTCAGTTACTCGACGTGGTCGATGGCGTTGGGGCTGGGTGACATTACGATCCATTCAAGCCTCAATCAGCCGCTCAAGGCCGACATCGCGTTGGTGGATGTCGGCGGGCTGACGCAAAACGATCTGTCGGTGCGCCTGGCGACGGCGGATGAGTTCGCGGAGGCTGGGGTCGAGCGGGTGTTTTTCCTCAACGACCTCAAGTTCATCCCGATCCTGCATGGCAATCGCCAGATGATCCGGGTGACGTCCAGCAAACCGGTTAACGAACCCTTCCTGAATTTCCTCGTGCAACTCAATCAGCCCAACGGCCGATTGCTGCGCGAATACACCGTGCTGATCGATCCGCCGGGTACGCCGGGAATCGAGCCGGCCACTGATGAGCCGGATCCGCGTGCGCAGTCTTCTGCGTTTCCGATTGTCGAGCCTGTGACCGCGCCGGTTCAGGCCGCGCAGGGTAAGCGCGAAACTGCTCCGCCGCCGCCAGCCCCGGCCGCACCGGCCGCACCGGCCAACGATGCAGTCGCTGAACAGTTAGCCGCCAGCGTGTTGCTCAATCAACAATTGCAAAAAACCATCGAAGAGCAAAATGCCAAGCTGCAGGAGCAACAGGCGCTGATCACCGACGGCAAAAAACAAATGGGCGAATTGCAGACGCGTCTGGCCGAGCTGCAGAAACCGCCGCCAGCTGTGGTGACGGCAGCACCCGCTCCGGTAATTGCGCCAGTCGCTACGGAAGATGATTCGCCGAACTGGCTGCTGCTCGGCGGATTAGTGCTGTTGTTGGTCGCGCTGATTGGCGGGTTGATCGTGCGTCGTCGCCAACAAACGCAAACCGTTGCCGCGCCGCCGCTGCCACTTGGCATCGAGCCCGACGCGGAGGAAACGCAAAGTCCCGATTCATTCAGACACCACGCCTCAGCCGAACACCGCGAAGAACCCGCGGCAGGCGATGTGCTGGAAGCGGTGGGCATTTACCTCGCTTACGGAAGACTCGGCGAAGCCGTCGGCTTACTGCGCGATGCCTTGGCCAAGGAACCGGAACGCATCGACCTCGGGGTGCAACTGCTCGAAGTTTTAGGGCGCCAAGGCGATAACGCCGCGTACGAGCAACAGGAAAACCACTTGCGACAACTTGGAGTGGATGAACACGAGTTACAGGCAGTTCGCGATCGGCACGCGAAGCTGGCGAATGTTGCGCCGGTTTTGGTGGCCGCACCGATCGCTGCCGCTCAGTCCGAACCCACGCCGCCGGTGGATGATTTCGAATTGAATCTGGGCGAGCTGTCGATGGATTCCAGTTGGGATCTGCAGGACAGCCCTGCGGCGCAGGTTCAGCCATTGTCGGAGGAGTCGGAGCTGGAGTGGATTCCCGAGCCGGATGCGCAGCCGCTGGATGATGACTTCCTCAATGAGTTTGGTGATCCGCAGGCGTTGACGCTGGAGCCGCTGGACTTGCAGCTGTCAGAGCCTGAAGTGGAGGAGGGCGCCGGCAAGCTTGAGCAGGCGCAGAACTGCATTGATGACGGCGATATCGACAGTGCAATTGCGTTGCTTAATGAATTGCTCAAAGAGGGCGATGAACCACTAAAGCAGACGGCGCGGACATTGTTGGCCGGTATTCGCTGATCTGATTGAATGGGTGAATGTACTGACGCTTTCGCGAGCAGGCTCGCTCCCACATTAGATTTGTGAATACAGTCCAAATGTGGGAGCGAGCCTGCTCGCGAAGGGGCCAGACCAAACAATATCAATCAAAAAGTCTGGCCAAGGTTCAGATAAACCGCCTGCTCATCCGCATCATTCAACCCATACGTGAAATTCAACGGCCCCAGCGGCGTGTCAAACCCGATAAAAACACTCGCCGCATTGATATAACCACTGTCGAACTCATTGTCATTGTTCCACGCCCGCCCACGCTCCAGCGAAGCACCGGCGTACAGCGGGAAGTCCAACGGCAAGTACGAACGCGGCGTCAGACGGCGGAAATACACGGCACGCATCAGGCTGACGTTCTGCCCGGAAATCGCGTCTTCACGGAACCCCGACAACTGCCGCGCGCCGCCAAGCAGGAAGCTCGATGTCACCACATTGGCGTCGTCCAGCGTGCGCCCGTAACGACCGCCAAGGATCAACGTGTCGGGGCCATGGCTCATGGCTTTGTCGATCTTGAAATCCCACTGCCGGTAACGTGTATCCGAGCCAAGGCCGGGTTCGAATTGCGTCAGCGTCAGGCTGATGTCCTTGCCTTCGTGAGGGTAGTAAACGTTGTCCAGCGAGTCATACGAGTACTTCAACGAGTAGAAGCCTTCGTTGAAGCTTTCGCTCGGCAGATCCTGATCACCAATGCGCACATCGGCCTTGCCCCATGCCTCGCCAACACCGAAACGCACTTCGCCGTTATTGCCGATCTGCCGACCGAGGTTGAGGCCGAAACCGTAGCGCTCGACACGGTATTGCGCGATCGGATCATTATCGAGAATCGACTCAACGTTCTGCGCTTCGAACGATGCATACGGCGCGACGAAGTAGCGCGAACCGACGTCCAGCGGCTGATAGAACTCGGTGTACAACTCTTGTTTGTCGCCGATCTGCGCGCGCGTCAGCCATTCCGCGCCGAGGCGGTTGATGCCGTTGACGCGGTAGCTGGCGCCGAGGTTGAAGGCGCTGTCGCCGCGCATGTCATCCGACAGATTGAGGCCGACGCGCAGGTAATCGGTGCCGCTGCGTTTGCCGCGCGCGCTGATCACCAGGGTGTGATCCGGGCCTTTGTGCACCACGCGGTATTGCACCTGCTCGAAGTAGTCGAGACCGTACAAAGTGCCCATGTCCGAATGCAGTCGGCCCAGATCCAGCGGTTCACCGATGGGTTGACGGATGTAGTAGCGGATCACGTCATCATCGACTTTCGAATCGTTCTCCACACGAATGGCGGTGATGACCGGCGTGCGCTGGCCCGGCGAGCGGGCGGCGTTGAGTTCGGCGTCCTGGGATTCACTCGGTCTGAGCTGTGCGAGGCGGGCGTCGAGGGCTTTGGTCGCGCGGTAACCTGCGTCGATCATTTCCTGGGCCTTGCCGAAATCGGTGACGCCGAATGCCGCCAGTGCCGGCTGGATCAAAACGTCGTCAGGGTGCAGCGCGGCGAGTTGTTCTTCTGAGTTGCGCCGAGTCATCAAGGTGATCGACTGATTGAGCACGTCGACCACGGTGGTTAGTTGTTTGCGATTGCGCAGCGGCGTACCGATGTCGACGACGATGGCGATGTCGACGCCCATTTCCCGCGCCACATCGAGCGGAATGTTGTCGGTCATGCCGCCGTCCACCAGCAACCGGCCATCGAGTTCGACCGGTGCGAACACAGCGGGGATCGACATGCTCGCGCGAATCACCTGCGGCAGATGGCCTTTGCGGAATACCACTTTCTCACCGTTGGCGATGTCGGTGGCCACGGCGCGGAAGGGGATCGGCAGTTTGTCGAAATCGCGGGTATCACTGGTGTGGGCTAACAGGCTTTCCAGCAGCAGCGCGAGGTTTTGCCCCTGAATCACACCCAGCGGCAGGCCGAGGCTGCCGTCGTCGCGAAAGCTGAGTTTCTGTTTCACCAGAAAATCGCGGTCGTCCTGCTTGCGTCGAAACGGCACGTCTTCACGCGGTGGCGCGTCGGACAGCGCGGCTTGCCAGTCGATGTTCAGCGCGAGTTTTTCCAGCTCGTCGATCTTGTAACCCGAGGCGTACAAGCCGCCGACCACCGCGCCCATGCTGGTGCCGGCGATCGCATCGATCTTGATGCCTTGCTCTTCCAAAGCCTTGAGCACGCCGATGTGCGCCAGCCCGCGCGCGGCGCCGCCGGACAGCACCAGGCCGATTTTCGGGCGCGGCGCTTCAGTGGCATGGACGAAGAGGGGCAGCAAACCAAGCAGCAGGCAGAACAGCAGACGGCGCATTGTGAGTCTCGGGGCAAGCGGTAAAGCCGGCTATTATAGCGGCGCCCTCTGTCTCAGGAGTTGTAGCGAACATGACTGTCGCAAAAGCAGAAGTTGTCATCACTTATTGCACGCAATGCCAATGGCTGTTGCGCGCCGCGTGGCTGGCGCAGGAGTTGCTCAGCACCTTCGGCGACGACCTCGGCAAAGTCTCGTTGGTGCCGGGCACTGGCGGGGTGTTTCAGATCACCTGCGCTGGCGTGCAGATCTGGGAACGCAAGGCCGACGGCGGTTTTCCGGAAGCCAAGGTGCTGAAGCAGCGGGTGCGCGATCAGATCGATCCTGACCGCGACCTCGGTCACAACGACCGCACTCAGTGAGACGCGGCCTCGGCGGCGACGGTTTTCTTGTCGGCATTGCCTGACATCCGCGCCGAGACGACGATGGCGACAATGATCAGCGCGCCGCCGATCAACATCTTCGGCGTCGGGTTTTCATTGAACAGCAGCCAGGCGACCGTGATGCCGTAGACCGGCTCCATCGCGAACACCACCGCTGCGGTGCGCGCCTTGATCACCGCCAGGCTGGCCACGAACAGGCTGTGAGCGACGCCGGTGCAGAACACGCCGAGCAGGGCGATCCACAACCAGTCCAGCGCGCGCACTTCGCTCAATTGCGGCGCCGCAACCGGCAGCAGACACAGCGCCACCACCACGTTTTGACACAGCGCCGCCTGTACCGCCGGAATGCGTCCGGAGCTGGCGCGGTTGGTCAGCGACAGCAATGAGAACAGCAGCCCCGACAGCACCGACCAGAGCAAACCAACGGTGGCGCCGCTGCCCAGATCGAACGCCGGAGTCACCAGAATCAGGCCGACGCTGACCAGCACCACCAGTACAATTTCGTTGGCGCGAATGCGTTCGCGGAAGATCAGCCCTTCAAGAATCACCGTGAATGCCGGGAAACTGGCGAAGCCCAACGTGGCGATGGCCACGCCGGCGACTTTCACCGAAATGAAGAAACTCACCCAGTGCCCGGCCAGCAACACGCCGCTGAGGATCAGTCGACGCCAGTCCACGGCCTCGAGTTTTTGCCAGCCCTGCGCACTGGCGAAACGGGCAAAAAACGCCAGAGCGAGCACGGCAAAAGCGGCGCGGCCGAAAACGATCACGGCGGGGGAGGCGGCAGCGAGTTTGCCGAACACACCGGTCAGGCCAAACATCAAAGCACCAATATGTAGAGCGCCGAGGGCGGTACGCGGGGTCATTGCAATCCTTAATCCAGACACGATTCGTTGTGATGCATTGATCGTTCCCACGCTCTGCGTGGTAACGATCATTCACACAATCTCACTGTAGGAGCTGCCGCAGGCTGCGATCTTTTGATCTTGATTTAAAAAACAACATCAAAAGATCGCAGCCTTCGGCAGCTCCTACATTTAAGCGTGTAGAGGTCAGTAAGTCTGTCGGCGGACTATCGTCTTTTGTCGCCGGAATCGCGGCGAAGCTGGCCGGGTGATGAGCCGAATTCGCGCAGGACGGCGGCCGAGAAGGCGCTTTGCGAGCTGTAACCGACGCAACTGGCAATCTCGCCCATCGGCAACACCGTGTCGCGGAGCATTTGCACCGCCAGATGCAGGCGTCGACTGCGCATGTAATCCATCGGCGTCTGCCCGCATTCCGCCATAAACCGCGCATGCAGACGCGCACTCGACAGCCCGGCAACCCGCGCCAGATCGGCAACTTGCAGCGGATAAGCCGCGTTCTGCTCGATGTGCGCATCCAGCGCCGCATAAGGCAAACGGCGGGCAGTCAGTTCGGCTGGTTTCGCATGATTGAGGCTGGCCAGCAGCAACACCGAGCCTTGCTGCGCGATCAACGGATCGCTGACCGGGCTGTTCGCCAGCCAACTGACCAACTGACTCTGGCCGGAATCCAGCGACAAACGCGCAGGCTGATCAAGCAAACGGCGACTGGCCTCGGCATGTTCACCCAACGAATCCACCAGCCATTGCCCGTCAGGAATATCCATCACCAGACAGCGGCTGCCATCGGGGCTGCCGCAAGCGTGATGCGCACCCGAAGGGATCACCACAAAACTCTGCTGACGTACCTGGCTGCCACAACCCTCGACCTCGAAATCCAGCGCGCCGGACAGCCCGAACACCAATTGGGCGTGCTCGTGGCTGTGGACGATCAGATCGCGGGTGTACTGACGCAGGGTGAGAATAGGGCGCATAAACAAGTCTCCGGGCAGGCTCGCAGTCTACACCGGCGGGCGCTGTGTGCGCTGTCACACGACTGACTCGCGCTTGTCATGGTCGATTCACCGAGCGCGCGCAGAGTGGCGAAAACATCGCAGAGGGTTGCCCATGACCAGCGCCGAGCTCGCCAGACCCAGCCGCAAACAACGGGTGCGAACCCTGTGGATCTCCGACGTGCACCTGGGCACGCGCGATTGCCAGGCCGAGCACTTGTCGACGTTCTTCAAGGGCTATCACGCCGACAAGGTGTATCTGGTCGGCGACATCATCGACGGCTGGAAACTGCGCGGCGGCATGTACTGGCCGCAAGCGCACACCAACGTGATCCGCCGCTTGCTGACCATGAGCAAGCGCGGCACCGAAGTGATCTACGTCACCGGCAATCACGATGAGTTCTTGCGCCGCTACTCGAAGCTGATTCTCGGCAATATTCAGTTGGTCGACGAAGCGGTGCATGTCACCGCGGACGGTCGGCATCTGTTGGTGATTCACGGCGATCAGTTTGATGTGATCACCCGATATCACCGCTGGCTGGCCTTCCTCGGCGATTCGGCCTACGAATTTACCCTGACCCTGAATCGCTGGCTCAACCACTGGCGGGCGCGCTATGGCTACGGCTATTGGTCGCTGTCGGCGTATCTCAAGCACAAGGTGAAGACGGCGGTGAGTTTTATCAGCGACTTCGAAGAAGCCATCGCCCATGAGTGCGTGAAGCGCGGGTTGCACGGGGTGGTCTGCGGGCACATTCACCATGCCGAAATTCGCAAGGTCGGTGAGGTGGATTACCTCAACTGCGGCGATTGGGTGGAGTCGTGTACGGCGCTGATCGAGCATTGGGATGGCACGATCGAGTTGTATCGGCTGGCGGATGCGCAGGCGCGAGAGGCGGAGCTAAAAGCGGCTAAAGTCGCCGAACTCGCTTGAACAACCCAAATCATCTGTGGGAGGGGGCTTGCTCCCGAAAGCGGCGTGTCATATAAAAATTGACTGACTGACACACCGCATTCGGGAGCAAGCCCCCTCCCACATTTGATCGGCGGTGACAGTCAGGCGGGGCTATGTTCTTCCATCGCCGCCTTGTAAATGGAGTTCTTCGGCTGCGCAAACAACCGCTCCATCATCGGTTCAAAAAAGCTCAACGGCAGCGTGTCATACGCCGGATCAAACGCCGCCGCATCGTACTTGGCGCAAAACTCGGCCGTCGCCTGATACTGCGGATGCCCGGCGAACTGCTCGCGCAAATGCCGATCCATGCCCAAGTGATGAAAGAAGTAATAACCCTGAAACACCCCATGCTTCTCGACCATCCACAGATTATCGGCACTGACAAACGGCTTGAGAATCGCCGCCGCAATGTCCGGATGGTTGTACGAACCCAGAGTGTCGCCAATGTCATGCAGCAACGCGCAGACCACGTATTCCTCGTCGCGACCATCACGAAAGGCGCGGGTCGCGGTTTGCAGCGAGTGGGTCAGGCGATCCACCGGGAAGCCGCCGAAGTCGCCTTCAAGTAATTTCAGGTGCGCCATGATCCGCGAGGGCAATTGTTTGGCGTAGGCGCTGAAGTCCGAGGCGATGATCGCCCAGTCTTCCTGCGTGCCATCCTTCATATGGGTGAAACGGGCATTGGCATTCATCGGCAAGCCTCGTGTTTCTTATTGTTTAGAACGCCACGCGACCCAGGATCATGTCGCGGTACATGACGAAATCGCCGAGCAGGCTGTACAGCGGATGCTGGAAAGTCGCCGGCCGGTTCTTCTCGAAAAAGAAATGCCCGACCCAGGCAAAGCTGTACCCCGCCAATGGCACGGCCAATAACAGCAGCCAAGCGCCTTTGGCGATGGTCATCGCCAGAATGAAAATAACCAGCGTTGTACCGATGAAATGCAGACGCCGGCAGGTGCTGTTGTTGTGCTCACTGAGGTAATACGGATAGAACTCAGCGAAGCTATTGAATTGCTTCATGTTTTCCACGACCGCGTTCTCTGTGGTTATTGTTCTGGCGACGAGTTGTTCTGCGGGTAGCTTATTTGAGTCTAGAGTGATCATTGGCGTGGGCCAGTGACAATCGGCGCCACTTTAGTATCCTTCGCAAATCAGGCCGTAACATGCGGCCCATCATGTAAAAGAAAAACGCCATGAGCGAACGAACGACTTCTGCAAGCTGGGCGATGGGGATTGTCAAAGCATTGGAGATGGACGGCCTGGATTGCCGGGTTCTGTTCAAGCAACTGGGGCTCGATTACACGGCTCTGGATGATCCGGATGCACGCTTCCCGCAAGATTCCATGACCCGGTTGTGGCAACGGGCGGTCGAGCTGTCCGGTAATCCGGCGATCGGCCTGAACATGGGCAAAGTGGTGCGACCGGCATCGTTTCATGTCGCCGGTTACGCGCTGATGTCGAGCAATACGCTCGCTGAAGGCTTTCAACGGCTGGTGCGCTATCAGCGGATCATCGCCGAAAGTGCCGACCTGAGTTTTCGTCTGCTCGAAGAAGGCTACGCGCTGATTCTGACCGTGCATGGCGATCATCTGCCGCCGACCCGACAAAGCGCCGAAGCCTCTCTGGCCTGCGCGTTGGGCCTGTGCGGCTGGTTGAGCGGGCGTACGCTGCACCCGGTCAAAGTGTTGGTGCAGGGCGCCCAACCCGCCGATCTCGAACCGTATAAACAAGCCTTCCATGCGCCGTTGGTGTTCAACGCGCCATACGATGCGCTGATCTTCGAACGCGCCGACATGGAAGCGCCGCTGCCCACCGCCAACGAGGCGATGGCGCTGCTGCACGATCGTTTTGCCGGAGAATATCTGGCGCGGTTTTCCGAGAGCCGGGTCACGCACAAGGCACGGCAGGTGCTGTGCCGTTTACTCCCGCAAGGCGAGCCGAAGCGCGATACCGTGGCGCAGACCCTGCATTTATCGCAGCGTACGTTGCAGCGGCGCTTGCAGGAGGAGGGCACGAGTTTTCAGCAGTTGCTCGATGACACCCGCCGCGAACTGGCCGAGCAGTATTTGGCGCAACCGAGCATGACCTTGCTGGAAATCGCATATCTGTTGGGTTTTGCCGATCCGAGCAACTTCTTCCGCGCCTTCCGCCGCTGGTTCGACACCACGCCCGGCGATTACCGGGCGCGGCTGTTGCAGGCGCCGAACGCGGTCAATGACGCCAAAATGCCGGAATACACAGCACAAACACCGTAATGATCTCGAGTCGGCCGAGCAGCATGCCGAACGACAGAATCCACTTCGCCGCATCCGGCAGGGTGGCGAAGTTGCCCGCCGGGCCAATGGTTTCGCCCAGGCCCGGGCCAACGCCGGACACGGTGCTGGCAGCGCCGGTCAGCGCGGTCATCCAGTCGACGCCAAGCAGCGATAGCAGCAGGGCGATCACGCAGATGGTGATGGCGAAAAAGAACGAAAAGGTCAGAATCGAACGCACGATCTCTTCGTCGAGACGGTGACCGTTGTACTTCTGCTTGATCACAGCGCGTGGGTGAATCAGCTGATTAAGGTTGGCCTTGAGCAGGATGTAGGCGACCTGGAAACGGAAAATCTTGATCCCGCCCGCGGTCGAGCCGGAGCAGCCGCCGACAAAACCCAGATAGAAAAACAGCATCAGCGAGAAGTTGCCCCACAGGCTGTAATCGCCGAGGGCGAAACCAGTGGTGGTGACCACCGAGGTCACGTTCAGCGCTACGTGGCGCAGCGCGTCCAGCCAATGCAGGTTGGTCGTCCACCAATACCAGGTGCCGAGCACCAGCCAGGTCACCAGCAACATCCCCAGCAAACCCTGCACCTGCTGATCGCGGATCAACGCCTTGCGGTTGCCGCGCATGGTCGCCACGTACAGGGTGAACGGCAGGCTGCCGAGAATCATGATCACCACCGCAACCCAGTGCACCGCCGGTTGCGTCCACTTGGCCAGCGACTGGTCGGAGGTCGAAAAACCGCCGGTGGAAATCGCCGACATCGCGTGGTTGATCGCATCGAACGGGCTCATCCCGGCCCACCAGAACGCGAGGCTGCCGACAATGGTAATGCCGACGTACGCCGCCACGATCAGGCGCGCCACCATGTGCGAGCGCGGCATGACCTTTTCCGAACGGTCGGACGATTCAGTCTGGAACAGGCGCATGCCACCGATGCGCAACAGCGGCAGGATCGCCACCGCCATACCGATAAAGCCGATGCCGCCGATCCAGTGCAGCAACGAGCGCCACATCAGGATGCCGGGGGACATGTCGTCGAGATGATTGAGCACGGTCGAACCGGTGGCGGTGATCCCGGACATGCTCTCGAAAAACGAGTCGGTGTAACTGATGTGCTGGGTCAGCAGAAACGGCAGCGCGGCGAAAATGCACACCACCAGCCAACTGCTGACGGTGAGCAAATACATGTCACGCGGGCGCAAATGAATGTGTTCGGGCCGACCCGGAATCACCAGCGCGAGGCCGGCGACGAAGGTGATCATGCTCGCCCAGAGGAACGACGGCAGATCGCTGGTGCGATCGAAAATCACCAGGGTGGCCATGGGCACGACCATGGCGACAGCCAGCGTGATCAGGAAGATGCCGATGATGAAACCAATGATCCGTAAGGTCGGCAACGCCATGAAGTCCGCTCGGGCTGTGGTGGGGAGGGCGCCATTCTACCTGCGGGGCAGGGCATGTAAACCGGCATCCTGTTGGCAGTTACAGCTAGAATAGCCGCACATATTTTTCAGGAGGTGGCCGATGCAGGCTCTCGACGCGTTGCTCAACCGTGTTTCCGTTCCACGACTGGTCGAACCGGCCCCTACTGCCGAACAGCGCGAAGCCTTGTTTGGCGCCGCGATGCGCGCACCGGATCACGGGCATCTGCAGCCGTATCGCTTCCTGACCGTCGAAGGCGCGGCGCGCGAGCAAATGGGCGAGTTGCTGGCCGAAGCGGCGCAGCAGCAGGCAGGCGAAGTCACCGAAGCGATGATCGACAAGGCCCGCAACGGCCCGCTGCGAGCGCCGTTGGTGGTTGTGGTGATCGCTAAATTGCAGGAACACGTGAAGTATCCGAAGGCTGAGCAATTGCTTGCAGCCGGGTGTGCGGCGCACGGGATTTTGCTGGCGGCGTATGCGCAGGGTATTGGCGCGGTGTGGCGCACCGGGGATTTGGCGTATTCCCGGCACGTGGCGCAGGGTTTGGGTTTGGCGGAAGGTGAAGAAGTGATCGCATTCCTCTACCTCGGCACGCCGCAGAAAGAACCGCGTGTGGCGGAGAAGGTTGACCTGGCCGAGTTCGTCAGCGCCTGGCCCGGTCAGGCGTAAAGCGAAGAGCCCCTCACCCTAGCCCTCTCCCGGAGGGAGAGGGGACTGATTGGGGGATGCTGTAGAGGTGCGCCGACCTGAAAGTGCTCGGCTGAATCCAGAATCGATAACGGCTTCAGTGCATTTCGAGTCAGGAGTCGACGACGGTTCAAGTCCTTCAGTCCATAATCGACTCGGTATTTCAGGTCGATGCATGACACCAGACACCGCGGTCGGCCCCCTCTCCCTCCGGGAGAGGGCTGGGGTGAGGGTAGCTTTTAGGCTCTTAAAGTTGCACCACCGCGCCCGGCACCAGCGGTAATTCCAGACTGGCAATAAACCCGCCCTGCGGATGATTGGCCAGCGTCAAACTCCCGCCATGCCGCTCCGCCGCCCGCCGCGCAATCGCCAGGCCCAAACCATGTCCCGCCGCCGTCTGCCCCGGCGCGCGATAGAACGGTTCACCTAACTGACTCAAATGCTCGGCCTGCACCCCCGGCCCATGGTCGCGCACGCTGACGACAATCTTTTCGCCCTGACGCGAGGCCTGCATTTCAATCGCCTGACCCTCGGGGTTGAAGCGCTGAGCATTACGCAGAAGATTATCGACGGCCCGCTCAATCATCGTCGGCCAACCTTTAAGTTGCAGATGAGGTTCCACGTCCAGATGCACTGTCTGCTCGGGCGAACCGAGTTTCGCGTCTTTCTGCAAGGTACTCAGCAGCGCATTCAAATCCACGTCTTCCGCACTGGCGTTGTCTGCATCGACCCGCGCCAGCACCAGAATCTCGCTGATCAACGCTTCGAGGCGGTCGCACTCGCGGGTCAGGCGCGGCCAAAGCTTTTCGCGTTCTTCCGGATTGGCCCGTTCGGCCAGCGCCAAAGCAATGCGCAGCCTTGCCAGTGGTGAACGTAATTCGTGGGAAACGTCGCGCAGCAACTGGCGTTGACTGCCGATCAGGCTTTGCAGACGCGCGCCCATGCGGTTGAAGTCGGTGGCGAGTACGCCGAATTCATCGCGGCGGTTGGCCAGTTTGGCCAGGCTGTTTTGCTGATAGGTGGTCTGCCCCAGATCATGCACCGCGCCGCGTAATCGACTGAGCGGGCGGGTGATGGAGAACGTTACCAGCAAGCTGAACAGGGTCAGCACCACCAGCGCGATGCCCAACGCACTCAGCGGCCAGAGCAGGCTTTCGCGGTGCCAGGCGTCGAGTTCCGGGTGCGGGATACGGTAGATGAACAGGTAGGTGTCGCCGGTTTTTTCGCTGGTGAATTCGTCAGTGAGGCGGCGCCATGGCAGGCGGCGGTCATCGTTGTTCTGCCGGGCTTCGAACGCGGCGGCGCGGCGCGGGAAGGTGCCGCGTACGACCGGATCGCCGGATTCGTTCAACACCTGGACGTCGATGTGATATTGACGTTTGCGTTGTTCGAGGATGTCCTGAGCGGCTTCCTCACCCTGGGCTTCGTAGGTTTGCGTCCAGTCGCCGGCCAAGGTGTTGAGGCCCGGATGGCGGCTGAGGATCCACGCGTCCTGATTGAGCATATGCCCGAGCAGAATCGACAACCCGGCCACCAATGCGATGGCCAGCCAGAAGCTCGCGAGAATACGCCAGAACAATGAACGCACAGAAAATCCTCAATCAAACATAAACCACTGTAGGAGCTGCGGCACGCTGCGATCTGATCGTTCCCATGCTCTGCGTGGGAATGCAGTCGGGGACGCTCTGCGTCCCACAGTCAAAAGATCGCAGCGTGCCGCAGCTCCTACAGGGGCAAGTGCAAAAAGGCCCAACGGGGTTAGCCGTTGGGCCATGGTCAGAACATTATTGCGCTTTTTGCGGCTGTTGCGCTTTCCACGCCTTGAACTCGGCCCATTCGGCACGGCGTTCAGCCTGTTTTTTCTGGATCTCGTCGAATTTCTTCTGTTGATCCGGCTTCAGCACCGCACGAACATCGGCCTCGCCTTTCTTGTGGTTGGCGGCCATTTCGTCTTTCAGGGCTTTCTGATCCGCTGGCGAGAGTTTTTCCAGGTACTTGTCGACCACTTGCTTACGCTCGTGCATCTGCTCGCCCATGATCTTGCGAATCTGCTCACGCTGTTCGCGGGACAGGTCGAGTTGGCTGTACGGGCCCTTGCCGTGCATGCCGTGCATCTGACCGCCGTGGCGTGGGCCGTCGAGCGGGCCACCCATCGGGCCGCCATCTTGCGGCATGGCCATGGCGACGGTTGGCAGAGCGGCAGCGAACATCAGAGCGATAAGAGTCTTGCGCATGGTGTATCTCCTTGTCTCGTTCCCGGTACGTTCCGGATGAGTTCAGATTACGGAGATCAAGGTCAGCGGCGGTCAGCGCTACGTAAAGCTTGGGTAAAGACGTTTCGTCATCAGCCTTACACATACCCCTGTAGGAGCTGCGGCACGCTGCGATCTTTTGACTGTGGGACGCAGAACGTCCCCGGCTGCATTCCCACGCAGAGCGTGGGAACGATCAGATCGCAGCGTGCCGCAGCTCCTACAGGGGGAGGCGTCGGTCGCCGTGGGGCGGGGAAATGTGCGGTTCAGAGACTGTAGTAGTAACCCCGGCTGCGCAGGGCGACGATGCGTGGACGGCCGTCGGGGTGGGGGCCGATTTTTTTGCGCAGGTTGCTGACGTGCATGTCGAGGCTGCGGTCGTACAGGGTCAGTTTGCGGCCAAGGGCGATCTGCGCCAGTTCCTGCTTGTCCAGTGGTTCGCCGGGCTGCTTGAGCAGCGCTTCGAGCAAACGACTTTCGGAAACAGTGAGGGTCAGTTCTTTCTCCTCGATGCTGACCACACCGCGCACAGGGCTGAAACTCAGGTCGCCCAGCTCCAGTTGAGTCGACACGGCGGCCGGGTGACTGCGGCGCAATACGGCGCGCAGGCGCGCGGTCAGTTCGCGCGGGTCGCACGGTTTGGCCAGATAATCGTCGGCGCCGAGTTCCAGGCCGAGGATACGATCCAGCGGTTCGCCACGGGCCGACAACATCAACACCGGCAGATCAGCGTGATCGTTGCGCAACTGCTTGAGCAGTTCCAGACCGCTGCCGTCGGGCAGCATCACGTCCAGCACCACCGCCGCCGGAGCGGTTTCGGCCAACGCTTTGCGGGCGCTCTGGCCATCGTGGCAGGCGCGCACCTGGAAGCCTTCCTGGCTTAACCAGCTACTCAGGAGTTCGCACAACTCCTGGTCATCATCAATCAGTAACAACTCGCTCATGACTCACTCAATTTAGCCATTGCCGACGTTTTCGGCTTGCTCCACTGGCAAAGATACCGCAGAGCAGCGCCAATAGCGCTACCCCGGCTCCCGTGACGAACCACTGCTGTTGATCGGTCAACAAACGCGGGAGCGGGCTGGCCTGTGCTTCCTTGAGTTGCAGCTTGAGGCGCTGGTTCTCCTGGCGCAACCGGGCGAGCTGAGCGCTTTCGCGTTCGTTGTCGACATTTTGCAGTTGTTTGTTCAGTTCTTCTCGCTGCTGCTCGCTGGCCTTGAGGCGCTGCTGCAACTCGGTGATCTGGCTGCCGGCGCTTAATGACAATGGCGTGGAATTGCCACCTTCGGCGGTTTCCTCACCATGGGCGGGCGCCATGATCGACAGCGTGATCAACATCAGACACAACGAACCCTTGCGCATCGCAACACCTGCTTCCCAATGGATAGTGGGCAGGTTGTCGGCAGACGAACGAGAATAATGAGCGATTGAGATGGGTGAGAAGCGAGAAGGTTCAGTGCGCGGGAGGTGATGTTGATGGCTGATGGGATTTTTGTGGCAGATGAGGGTTTTGTGGCAGGTGGGTATTTTTGACAGATGACTATTAGAGCCAGATGAGTATTTGTGGCGAGGGGATTTATCCCCGTTGGACTGCGGAGCAGTCCTGAAATGGGAGCATGCGGTGTGTCAGGCACACCGCATTGGATGGCATTGGGGCCGCTTCGCGACCCAACGGGGATAAATCCCCTCGCCACATAAATCCCCTCACCACAGGAATCCCCTTTGTCTCAGTAATCCTGTAAGGCCCTGTCTTCAGCGTTAAGGCAGGACTTGTTTGAATGGCTTAACGACCACATTGGCATACACACCCGCCGCAATATACGGATCCGCATCAGCCCATGCCTGCGCAGCGCTTAGGGAGTCGAACTCGGCGACGATCAGGCTGCCGGTGAAACCCGCGGCGCCCGGATCATTGCTGTCGACCGCCGGGTGTGGGCCGGCCAATACGATGCGGCCTTCGCCCTTGAGCGCTTGCAGGCGTTCCAGATGCGCAGGGCGCGCGGCCAGGCGAGCTTCCAGCGAGTTGGCGACGTCGGTGGCAATGATTGCGTAGAGCATGTCAGTCCTCGGTTTTTGGTGTTGTTGGGGTATCGGCATCGTGCAGGTGGCGCGACAGGTAAATGCCCTGTGCGACCAGGAACACCAGGGTCATGCCCAGGCTGCCGAACACCTTGAAGTCCACCCAGTAGCTCTGGAAGGTGAAGGCGACGAACAGGTTGGCGGCCCCGCAGAACAGGAAAAAGGCGATCCAGGCGATGTTAAGGCGCGTCCAGACCGGATCCGGCAGGGTCAGCGCGTGGCCCATGATCCGTTTGATCAGCAGGCGGTCGCCGATGAAGTGGCTGCCGATGAACGCGACGGCAAACAGCCAGTTGACCACCGGGGCTTTCCACTTGAGGAAGGTTTCGCTGTGGAAGGCCAGCGTCAGGCTACCGAACACCAGACAAGCGATCAGGGTCAGCCACTGGCTCTTTTCCAGCTTGCGCTGTTTGATGAAAAGCGCGCCGTACACCACCAGGGAGCTGATGATCAGCATCGCGGTGGCGCTGTAAATACCGCCTACAGTGACTTCATGGCCCGCGACATCGACCACCCGTGGATCAAGTTTGTAAACGATGAAAAACAGCAGAAGCGGGATGAAATCGATGAATTGTTTCACAGTAAGAGCCAGAAGCTGGATGTGGCGGCATAATAACAAACATATGGGCGCGCGATAGCGCCAGCTGATTTGAGGTTACAACTCTCCGTGAATGTTGATTTGCACTGCCATAGCACGGCCTCCGATGGCGCACTGGCGCCTGCGGTTCTGGTTGCGCGTGCGTTCGAAAACGGCGTGCGAGTCCTGGCGTTGACCGACCACGACACCCTCGAAGGCCTCGCTGAAGCGCGCGCGACCGCCAAAGAATTGGGCATGCAACTGGTCAATGGCGTTGAATTGTCCTGCACCTGGGGCGGCGCGACCATTCATGTGCTGGGCTACGGTTTCGACGTCAACGCCGCGCCGTTGGTCGAGGCCATCGCCAAATTGCACGATGGGCGCTGGCTGCGGTCGGAAGAAATAAGCCGCAAGCTCGCCCTCAAAGGCATGCCCGGCGCCCTCGACGGCGCGCGGAAAATCCAGCAGGAACTGGGCGACAGCGGCAACGCACCGGCCCGTCCGCATTTCGCTGACTGGATGGTACGTGAAGGTTTCGTCAAGGATCGCGCCGAGGCGTTCCGCAAGTGGCTCGGCGCCGGCAAGTTGGGCGACGTCAAGCTGCACTGGCCGACGCTGGAAGACACCGTCGGCACGTTGCGCGCCGCCAATGCCTGGGTCAGCCTGGCGCATCCGTGGCACTACGATTTCACCCGCAGCAAGCGCCGAAAGCTGATTGCCGACTATATTCAAGCAGGCGGGCATGCAATCGAGGTGGTCAATGGCCACCAGCCTGCGGAACAGGTGGGCAGCCTGGCAATCCTTGCCCGTGAGTTCGGTCTGCTGGTCAGCGCCGGCAGTGACTTCCATGGCCCTGGCGGCTGGTCCGAGATCGGCCAGTACCGGCCGGTTCCCGAGGACCTTCCACCCCTGTGGTGTCGGTTCAAACATGACACAGATATTGCCGCCGTCTGAACAGGTAGAGAATGTGAGTCAATTTTTCCAGATTCATCCGGAAAACCCGCAAGCGCGCCTGATCAAACAGGCGGTCGAGATCATCCGCAAGGGCGGGGTAGTGGTGTATCCCACGGACTCTTCCTACGCGATCGGTTGCCAAATCGGCGACAAAACCGCCATTGAACGTGTGCGACGCCTGCGTCAGCTCGATGAAAAGCACAACTTCGCGCTGATCTGCAGCGACCTGTCGCAACTGGGCAATTACGCCAAGATCGACACCGGCACCTTCCGCATTCTCAAGGCGCACCTGCCGGGGCCTTACACTTTTATTCTCAACGCTACTCGCGAAGTCCCGCGCCTGTTGCTGCACCCGAAGAAACGCACCATCGGTTTGCGCGTGCCGAGCCATCCGATTGCGCTGGCGCTGCTGGCGGAACTGGGCGAGCCGCTGATGAGCGTGACCCTGATCATGCCCGGCGATGAAGACCCGCTCAGCGATCCGTATGAAATGCGCCAATTGCTCGAACACCAGGTGGACTTGATTGTTGACGGCGGTTTCGGCGGCATCAAAGCCTCCACCGTGATCGACCTGACAGGCGACGACCCGGAAGTGGTGCGCGTCGGTTGCGGCGATCCGACGCCGTTCATGGTCGAGGCCTGAATGTCCGCAGTGGAAACCGTTGTCGATCCCCAGGCCGATGCTCAGCAGGAACTGCCGTTTGCCATGGTCTATGGCCAGGCGGTCATGGAAATGCCGCTCGACCTGTACATCCCGCCGGATGCGCTCGAGGTGTTTCTTGAAGCCTTCGAAGGCCCGCTCGACCTGCTGCTGTACCTGATCCGCAAACAGAACATCAACATCCTCGACATCCCGGTGGCGGAAATCACCCGCCAGTACATGGGTTACGTCGAGTTGATGCAGTCGGTGCGCCTGGAACTCGCCGCCGAGTATCTGGTGATGGCGGCAATGCTCGCCGAGATCAAGTCGCGCATGCTCCTGCCGCGCGCCGAAACTGTCGAAGATGAAGAAGACGACCCGCGCGCCGAACTGATCCGCCGCTTGCAGGAATACGAGCGTTTCAAAGCTGCCGCCGAAGGTATCGACAACCTCAGCCGCGTCGGCCGCGACGTGGTTGTGCCCAAGCTCGACGCCCCGGAAGCCCGCGCGCGCAAGCTGTTGCCGGATGTAGCTCTGGAAGAAATTTTGATGTGCATGGCCGAAGTGCTGCGCCGTGGCGACATGTTTGAAAGCCACCAGGTCAGTCGTGAAGCACTGTCCACCCGCGAACGCATGAGCGATGTGCTGGAACGCCTCAAGGGCGGCGGTTTTGTGCCGTTTGTCGAGCTGTTCACTGCCGAAGAGGGCAGGCTGGGTGTGGTGGTGACCTTTATGGCGATCCTTGAACTGGTCAAGGAATCCTTGGTCGAGCTGGTGCAGAATGAGCCGTTCGCCGCGATCCACGTGCGAGCCCGAGCCGAATAACGAGTCGAAACATGAACCTGACTGAACCCCGCGAGCTGGCACCCCTGCTTGAAGCCTTTCTGTTGGCCTCGGGAAAGCCGCAATCCCTTGAGCGTCTTTTTGAACTGTTCGAAGAAGGCGAACGGCCTGAGCCAGCAGTCTTCAAGAAAGCCCTGACCCTGCTCGGCAAGTCCTGCGAGGGCCGTGCGTTCGAGCTCAAGGAAGTCTCGTCGGGCTATCGCCTGCAGATTCGCGAGAAGTTTTCGCCGTGGGTTGGCCGACTCTGGGAGGAGCGCCCGCAGCGTTATTCCCGTGCCTTGCTGGAAACCATCGCGCTGATCGCCTATCGCCAGCCCATCACCCGTGGCGAGATCGAAGACGTGCGCGGTGTGGCGGTGAACAGCAACATCGTCAAAACCTTGCTGGAGCGCGAGTGGATTCGTGTCGTCGGCTACCGCGACGTGCCGGGCAAACCGGCGATGTTTGCCACCACCAAGATGTTTCTCGATCACTTCAACCTGAAGAACCTCGAAGACCTGCCGCCATTGGCCGAGCTGCGCGAAATGGAAACCGATCCGGTGCTCGATTTCGACGACGCGCCAGTGCCGCAGAGTTTGCAGGAGCTGGCCGACGCCAGTGCCGAGCCGGAGGAAGAGAAAGAAGAAACCAGTTTCCACACCTTGCTGCTGGAACTGGACAGCATGGAGGAGGGGATCAAGACCGACTTCGACGATTTGCTGCGGGATGCGGCGGACGGTGAGGCGCCGATGCCCGAAACAGAAATTGAGTCTGAGCCCGAGCCCGTCATTGAAGTTGAACTTGAAGCCGAGCCAGAAGCCGAACCGGAAGAGGACATTCTTGGCGTCGCCGAAGCGCGCGAGAAGCTGTTGGCCGCCGTCGCCGCCCTCGAACAACCCGCGCCCGAACCCGAGTTGAGCGAAGAAGAAGCCGAAGCCCGCGCACTGGCCGAAGCCATCGAAGCCGAACGCCGCGAATTCGAAGACTGACCCGCCCTCAAGAACATCGCGAAACCCCTGTGGGAGCGGGCTTGCTCGCGAAAGCGGTCTATCAGAAACAAATAAATTGACTGACACACCGCTTTCGCGAGCAAGCCCGCTCCCACATTTGGCTTTATGTCCAGCCAGGAGATGCTGATGAGTTCGACAAAAGACCCGTGCATCAGCCTCTGCAAATTCAACGACGACATCTGCCTCGGCTGCGGCCGCAGCAAGCGTGAGATCAAAGCCTGGAAGAAACTCGACAAGGACGACAAGCGCACGGTGCTGGCCGAAGCCGCGCTGCGCCTGATCAAACTCGGTGGCGCCGGTCGGCGGAAAAAGAAATAACTGTCCATTGATCAGCTAGTCTCTGATGCGCGATGGCGCACATCCGCGTATGATTCGCGACCCTTCGCCGATCCCTTCGGCCGAGAACCCAGATTTCAATGCTTCAGGCCCCCAATTCAGAGTGCCTGAACAGACCACACCGGGAGGTGCCCAGATGAGTATCAAAGATCAGCAAGACGACCAGCCAATCGGCCCAGCAGGCGAAAAACTGCAGAAAGTCCTCGCCCGTATCGGCGTCGGCTCGCGCCGTGACGTGGAATCCTGGATCAGCCAGGGCCGGATCAAGGTCAATGGCAAAGACGCCACCCTCGGTCTGCGTGTCGATCTGCACGACGCCATCACCATTGATGGCAAGGTGATCAAGCGCGAAGAAGCGGCCGAATCGGTACGCCGCGTGATCATGTACAACAAACCCGATGGCGAGATCTGCACCCGTGACGACCCGGAAGGCCGTCCGACCGTGTTCGACAAGCTGCCGCGTCCGAAAGAAGGGCGCTGGATCAACATCGGTCGTCTCGACATCAACACCACCGGTTTGCTGATGTTCACCACCGACGGTGAGCTGGCCAACCGCTTGATGCACCCATCCTACGAGATGGACCGTGAGTACGCCGTGCGTGTACGCGGTGAAGTCGACGACGAGATGATCGAGCGACTGAAGGCTGGCGTGGTGCTGGAAGACGGCCCGGCCAAGTTCACCGACATCAAGCAGGCGCCGGGTGGCGAAGGCTTCAACCACTGGTACCACTGCGTGGTGATGGAAGGCCGTAACCGTGAGGTTCGTCGTCTGTGGGAATCCCAGGGTCTGGTGGTCAGCCGTCTGAAGCGCGTGCGTTTCGGTCCGGTGTTCCTCAACTCCGACCTGCCGATGGGCCGCTGGCGCGAAATGAGCCAGTACGAAGTCGACATCCTCAGTGCTGAAGTCGGCCTGACGCCAGTGGCGATGCCGCAACTGAACGCCAAGAGCAAAGACAAGCTTGAGCGTATGCAGCGTAAATCGTCGCGTCCGATGGGCAAGACCGAGCGCGTACGTACCCTGCGTCCAGCCGCTGGCGCACCGACCGGCCCACGCCCGAGCCGCGAGCCGCAGATCGAAGGCGAGCGTCCAGCCCGCAAGCCGGTTACCCGTGACGGCGAGCGCGCTCCGCGTCCGGCCAACGGTCGCACTGAACGTGGCGAGCGTGGCGCGCCTGCCGGTCGCGGTACGCCCGTGGCGGATCGTCCAGCAGACACCACCAACAAGCGTCCGGCTAAACCGACGTCGAAGCGTCCGGGGATCAAGCTGGTTGATGGCGACAAGCCGTCGGGCAAGCGCCGCGGTGCGCCGGCCGGTTCCGGTCAGCGTCCGGGGTTTGGTCGTCGCAAGCCTGAATAAGGCGGCTGTGAGCTTCTAGCGGCAAGCTTCAAGCTTCAAGCTTCAAGCTCGAGCAAAAACGCCAACCGCAGGGTTGGCGTTTTTTTTCGTCTGAAGAAAGATGTTCGGTGTCTGATCGGGCCTCTTCGCGAGCAAGCCCGTTCCACATTTGCAATGCGATCTCCCTGTGGGAGCGGGCTTGCTCGCGAATGGGCCAGTGGTCTCAACAAATTAATTCCTCGCTAAAATCCCGATGACCGTTAACCAGCAGACGTCCTACAGAAAATTCTGAAATGGAAACTCTACGTTACGACTCGTAAAGAAATGTTTACGAAAAACCCGCTAAATCCCCGTGAATGGCAGCTTCCCGCGTGGGTGTAAGGAAAAGCTTCCGAAGCCCAATGGGCCGAGCCCGATGCAAGGCTCTGGGCCGCTTGTTTCAGCGACGTTTGCAGGGTGAGATGCGCCCCATGCCTGCCGTGCAGGTGCATAACAACAAGGAGGCGCAATGAACGCCGTGACTGATTTCCACTTCTTTCCGTGGGACGGTTTTTTCCTCGTCCACGTCGATGGCCCGCAAAGGCCTGACTCCATTTTTGCAGCCGTTCGAGCCTCTCGAAACGGACACACGCAATCCCGGCAACCGACACGCTGATCCAGCGGGGTCTGGCAGCAGGGGGTTAGCGGTGTACAATGCGCCGCGTTTTAACTGTGACCCTCTGCGTAATCGCGCAAAACTCAAGGCTACCCGCCTTGTTCACTCCGTCGCGCCACAAGCGTTTCGGGTTCGATTTCGTCACAGATAAAAACAAACAGGTGACGCATGACCGTTGTAATTGAGCTGAACTCCTGGTGCCTGCGCTGGGGTTTGATCGGGGCTGCTTGAAATCGCAACCTTGCAGCAACGTCTACTGAACATCATCAAACCTTGCGTGAGACCTTTTTCATGAGTGGACAACCCTCGCAATCAGGCGAGCTGAAACGCGGC
>NZ_JBIVJB010000067.1:0-23180 GCF_044750025.1 Pseudomonas sp. NPDC088885
CGCCAAACCGGCACCGTTAAATGGTTCAACGATGAAAAGGCTTCGGCTTCATCACTCCTCAAGGTGGCGGTGACGACCTGTTCGTACACTTCAAAGCTATCGAATCCGACGGTTTCAAAAGCCTGAAAGAAGGCCAGACCGTCTCCTTCGTGGCTGAGAAAGGCCAAAAGGGTATGCAAGCTGCACAGGTTCGCCCAGAGTAATTTCTCGGCGCACTAAAAAAACCCCGTCCATGTGACGGGGTTTTTTATGCCTGCAACAAAAGCCTTGTTAAATCAGCCGCAGTTGACGCGGGTGATCACCAGGTTGTTGTCGGTGTTGAGGTTCAAGCGATCGGAACGGTACTCAAGCGTGATCATGTCGTTCGGCTTGAGAAAGCGGGCATTCTGCGCGCCTGCTTTGGTGCGGGCTTGCTCCAGCAGTTCCGGCGAGGCTTTCTTGCCGATGGTGAATTGCGCTGCCGAAGCATCACAGCGGCTGTGACCGGCTTCGGTCGCCACGGAATCCTTTGCCGACTCGCTGGAGGTCGTGCTGCAACCGGCTAACATGGCAGCGGCCATAAGTGCACCCAGTGTCGCGAACTTCAAAGGCATGAAGCCTCCTTATTTCAAAAAGTTAAGCTGAGATCGTGCGACCGCCATTCCGGCGTTTGGTTTCACGGCCGATGCCATCACCCTGCCCCACGATCGGAAAAACGCCGAGTGTGCCTGAGCGGCGTTCATGTATTCATCAATCAATCGTGACTGAATATTAACGGCGTTCAATAGACGTCGATGTAGTCAAATGGCGGATTCGGCCAGTTGTCCTTGAGCGCGTTGAAAATCTGCATCACCCACACCTCATCACTGGCCGCGACATTGCCCACATAGCCCGAACCCTTGGCCCAGGTTTCGAGGCGAAACAACAGTCCGTCGATGTCCTGCCCACCGGTAATGCCCGAAGAAAGGTAAGCGATGCCGCCCTTGGTTACGCGCAGTTGCGTATGTTCGTCATCACTGGCTGAAGCGAGCAACTGGCGCACCGCGTCGAGCGTAAGGCCGTCAGGGGTATTCAAATCGATCTGCACAGCACGATCCTTGGAAAGCCGGAAAAGACCAAGTGTCGCATAGCGCTCCGCTCATGCCTAAGTCGCAGTGCCAAACGCCCGACAAAATGGTTAACTCGGCACACAGACTTCCCGACTTTTCGAGCGCACCTCATGACCACCATCAGCATCGACGCCGACATCAAAGCCAAATGGGCAGACGGACACAGCTCCTATAGTCCGGGGACGACAGAAGAGCTGGCGCTGATTGGCATCGATCTATTGGTCAAAGAGTTGGGCACGGAAGCGGCCAAGCAATTCATCAAGCAGATTTTTGAGCGTTACCCGACTGAAAAAGTCGAGCACGCAGAGAAGGCGTGAACTCTCGCTGGAGTAAAGGTTTAGGGCGTCTGCGCGGGCCTCTTCGCGAGCAAGCTCGGCTCCTACAAAACTGCGTGAATTTGTAGGAGCTGAGCTTGCTCGCGAAGACGGCCTTACCGACGACGCGCCCTCCGCGAGTGCGAATGCTTTATTTCAGGCGCTTCAGACGCTCGGTCAGCAAGTCGAAGAAGCCCTGAGCGTCACCGTTTTCAACCCAGAAGGCATTCTTCGGCGCTTTCAGGCCGTCATACCAGTCAACAACGGTCTGGCCGAAAGTCGGGCCTTCACGGCTATCAACCACGACATTCACCGAACGACCGGTGAACAGCTCAGGCTTGAGCAGGTAAGCGATGACGGTAGCGTCATGCACCGGGCCACCCGGGATGCCGTAATGCTCCATATCGCCTTTGATGTACTCGTTGAGGATGTCGCCAACAATCTTGCTCGCATTGTTGTTGAGCGCAGCGATCTGCTTCAGACGCGCGTCACTGGTGAGGATCTTGTGGGTCACGTCCAGTGGCAGGTAGGTCAGTTTCACGCCGCTTTTGAGTACCACTTCAGCCGCTTGCGGATCGGCAAACAGGTTGAATTCGGCCACCGGGGTGATGTTGCCGCCATTGAAGTGCGCACCGCCCATGATCACCACTTCCTTGATGCCCTGCACAATCTCGGGCTCCTGGATCAGCGCCAGAGCCAGGTTGGTCTGCGGGCCGAGCATGGCGATGGTAATGCTGTGCGGCTTGGCGCTCTTCAGGGTATCGATCAAGTAGTTGACAGCATTGCCTTGCGCCAGGCCTTTTTTCGGCTCATGCACGGTGACACCCGACAGGCCTTCCTTGCCATGGATGTTCTCGGCGTAAATCGGCGTGCGCATCAGCGGCTTCGGTGCACCGGCGTAAACCGGCACATCCTCTCGCCCTGCCCACTCGCGGGCCAGACGTGCGTTACGCGAGGTTTTGTCGAGACGCACGTTGCCGGCAACGGTGGTCAGCGCGCGAATGTTCAGTTCTTCTGGCGAGGCCAGTGCGAACAGCAAAGCGACCACGTCGTCAGCACCCGGGTCGGTGTCGATGATCAGGTCGATTTTTTCCGCCGCCTGAGCGCCGGTGGCAGTGATGACGGACAAAAGCAGCAGACTCCGGAGCAAATGGTGCAGTTTCTGAGCATAGCGTTGCATGGCGCATTCCTTGTGCTGGTGAAATCAAAAGTTAGAAGGTGACCCCGGCGACCAGCACGATGTTGCAGTACGGCTGGCATTCGCCCGTACGAACAATCGCTCGCGCCTGTCGGCTAAGCACCTTGAATTGCTCATGACTGAGCAGATCGCGGCGCCCCAAAGCGCCCTCTTCGTTCAACGCGTCCAGCGTATTCAGCGCCGTCGGTTGCTTGTCGAAAATTTCTTTAGCCAGCGCATGGCTTTCCACCTGCATCTCGCTGAGCACGACTTTCAGCGTGCTGACGAAATCCGGCACGCCATGGGTCAGCGCCAGATCGATCAGCTCGACACCCGGCGGCACCGGCAGCCCGGCGTCACCGATGACGACCATGTCGCCATGGCCCAGGGAGGCGATCAGTCGCGACAGGGCGACGTTGAGCAGAGGAGTCTTTTTCATGCGGGTTTAAACGCCTGTACGTCGGATTGGGTGGGAATGGACGGTTGCGCGCCAGCGCGAGTGACCGACAGCGCGGCGGCAACCTGCCCGTAGCGAATGGCTTCGGCCTCGGACTTGCCAGCGGCCAGCGCAGCGGCGAAACCACCGACAAAGGTGTCCCCCGCCGCAGTGGTGTCGACGGCTTTCACCTTCGGCGCCGGGAAATGCTCGAAGCTTTGACCGTTGGCGAACAGCGAACCTTGCGCGCCGAGGGTGATGATGACTTTGCCCGCGCCCATGGCGATCAGGTGGCTGGCCGCTTTTTCTGCGGACTCCAGCGAGTCCACCGGCAATCCACTCAACGCGGTCGCTTCGCTTTCATTGGGAATCAGGTAATCAATGGCGGTGAACCAGTCAGCGGGCAGCGGGCGGCTAGCCGGTGCCGGATTGAGGATCACGGTTTTACCGAGTGCGCGGGCACGCTTGAGCGCATGGCCCACGGTTGCGTCGGGAATTTCCAGTTGGCAGATGACCACGTCGGCCGCCTGCAACACCGCATCGAACTGGTCGATCACCGCAGGCGTCATCGCGCCATTGGCCCCGGCGACGATAACGATGGCGTTCTGACTGTTGTCATCGACCACAATCAACGCCACACCACTGGAATCCTCGACCACACTCACAGCCTGGCAATCAATCTGCTCGGCCAGCAAGGCGTCGCGCAATTGCACGCCATAGTCATCGCTGCCCACGCAACCGACCATCGCCACCTGCGCGCCCAACCGGGCAGCAGCGACGGCCTGATTGGCACCCTTGCCGCCGGAAACCGTGGCGAAGGAATGACCGATCAGAGTCTCACCGCCGACGGGAAGGCGTGGCGCCCGGGTCACCAGATCCATGTTCAGGCTGCCTATTACCACTACATTTGCTGGCATACATCACTACTCGTCAATTCGGTTTCAGCGGTATTCGGTGAACACGCCGGACAGCGGCGCGGTCGATTCGCGCAGGACAATACTCGGGGTCACGATGCGTTGATCGGTGCCCAGATTCGGGGTGGCAATCCTTCGCAGCAGTACTTCCGCGGCCATCTCGCCCAGTTGCAGGATCGACTGGCCGACGGTGGTCAGCGCCGGGTACACGTAACGGCTCATCTGGATATCGTCGAAGCCGATCACCGACAACTCGCTCGGCACGCGCACGTTGCGCTCAGCCGCCGCACGCAACACGCCGATACCGATCATGTCGTTACCGGCGAAAATTGCGCTCGGCGGATTGCTTTCGAGCAGGATCGCCGCCGCGTTGTAGCCGCCGGTGCTGGTGAAATCGCTTTCCAGCATGCGTTGCTGCCGGACTTCGATACCGGCCTCTTTCAGCGCCCGGCAATAACCGGCCTGACGCATCTGCGCCACGCTGGTATTCGCCGGCCCGCCGATGGTGGCGATGTCGCGATGGCCCAATTCCAACAGGTGGCGAGTCGCGAGGTAAGCGCCGTATTCGTGGTCGATGCGCACCAGATCGGCGTCGACACCGTCCAGTCCCCGGTCGACGATGACCATTGGCGTTTTAACGCCGGCCAATCCTTGCGCCAGACCGCTGTCACCCCCGGCGGAGGCGACGATCAAACCGTCGATACGTTTTTCCAGCAGAACGCGTAAGTAGCTGCGCTGCTTTTCCGGGTTGTCGTCGGAGTTGCAGAGGATCACGCAGTAGCCGTTGCGCTCGCAATAATCCTCGATGCCCCGCGCCAGTTCGGCGAAGTACGGGTTGAGACTGTTCGGCACCAGCAGGCCGATGGTCGCAGTGGTTTTGGCTTTCAGTGAGCGCGCCACGGCACTCGGCACGTAGTCGAGGCTCTTGATCGCCGCCTCGACTTTCAGCCGCACTTCCTGGCTGACTGGCCGGGTTTTGTTCACCACATGGGACACGGTCGTGTAGGAAATCCCCGCGAGCGCCGCCACATCCTTGATCGTTGCCATAAGTCTTTCTCAGCCCCGTCGACTGGCGCGTTGACTGCGATAAGTGTCGAGTACCACGGCAATGACGATCACCGCACCGGTGATGATGCGCTTGGTCGGCTCGCTCGCGCCAATTTGCGCCAGACCCGCCGCCAGCACCGAGATGATCAATACGCCAAAGAACGTGCTGATCACCGAACCGCGTCCGCCCATCAGGCTGGTGCCGCCGATGACCACGGCCGCAATCACTTGCAGCTCAAGGCCGGAACCGGCATTCGGATCCGCCGCTTCCAGACGCGAAATCTGAAACAGCGCCGCGATACCGGCCAGCAACCCCATCAGACTGAACACCAGAATCTTGTACGGCTTCGGATTGATCCCGGCGAGGCGCACGGCCTCTTCGTTGGTGCCGATGCCGATCAGGTAGCGACCGAACACGGTGCGGGTCAAAACCGCCTGAGCAATGATGATCACCAGCAAGGCAATGATGAACGACGGCGAGATACCGAACGCCACCGGATTCGACAGCCAGGCGAACGAGTCACCGATGTACGCGGTGCGCGACCCGGTCATCTGATAGGCCAGACCCCGAGCCATTTCCAGCACACCGAGGGAGACGATGAACGACGGAATGCGCCAGGCCACGGTGATCGAACCGGTGACGGTACCGGCCAGTGCTGCCACTGCCATGCCGAGCAACGCCGAAGGCAACACACCCCAGCCCCAACCGAGAATCGCCACGCTGACCGTCGACGCCGCCAGCGCCAGCACCGAGCCCACTGAGAGGTCGATGCCGCCGATGATCAGCACGAACGTCATGCCGACCGCCAGCACCATCAAGTCCGGAATCTGGTTGGCCAACGTGCTGAAAGTGTTATAGGACAGAAAATGGCTGCTCAAGACCGAGAACAGCGCAATCATCGCCAGCAAAGCCCCGGCCAGGCCCAGATAAGTGCCCAGACCGTAGAAATTGCCACTACGTTTGCTGGCAGGAGATGCAGTTTTCATGGGAGATCCCTAGGCGCCGCTTCGTTGAGCAACGCATCACGTTTTTGGTAGCCGGCGAATGCGGCGGCAAGCAAATCATCCTGAGTCCAGCTGTCACGCTCGAAGGTGTCGATCAGGCGCCCCGCCGACAGCACGCCGATGCGGTCGCAGATCAGCATCAACTCACGCAGGTCACTGGAGACCACCACCAGCGCTTTGCCCTGGCGAGTCAGTTCGCCGAGCAATGCATAAATGTCGAATTTGGCGCCGACGTCGATGCCTCGGGTTGGCTCGTCGAACAGCAGTACCGAGCAATCGCGCTCCAGCCAACGGCCGATCACCACCTTCTGCTGGTTGCCACCGGACAACTCTGAAACAAGCTGTGTCGGGCTCGAACTGCGGATGCGCATGGCGTCGATCTGACGCTTGGCCAAGGCGATTTCGTCGCTGTTATTAACGACGCCGCCACTGGAAATTTCCGGCATATTGCCCAGCGCAATGTTGGCACTGATCGACTGACTGAGCAGCAGCCCTTCGCCCTTGCGATCTTCGGTGATCAGCGCGATGCCGTTGCGCACAGCATCAACCGGCGAACGCACGCTGACTACTTTGGCGGGCGAACCGAGGGCGATGGTGCCGCTGTCGGCAAGATCCGCACCGAAGATCAGCCGCAGCAGTTCCGTGCGCCCTGCCCCGATCAATCCGGAAATCCCGTAGATCTCGCCAGCGCGCACTTCGAAGGAAACGTCGCGAACCTTGTCGGAGCGAGTCAGGCCGGTGACCGTTAACGCCGGCTCGCCAATATTGCGCGCGCCCATGTCGATGTGTTCGCCCAGTTCGCGACCGACCATCAGCGTGACCAGTTGCTCGCTGTTGTAATTGGCCATCGGCTCGACGCAGACCAGATTGCCGTCACGCAGCACGGCAATGCGCTGCGCCACACGAGCAAGCTCTTCGAGGCGATGGGAAATGTAGATGATCGAGACGCCGCGCGCCTGCAATCGGGTGATCTGCTCAAAGAGCATTTCGACTTCGCGCGCCGTCAGCATCGCGGTCGGCTCGTCGAGAATCAGCACATGGCAATCGCCGATCAGGTTGCGGGCGATTTCAACCATCTGCTGATGACCGATGCCCAACTCGCCGACCAGTGTGTCCGGATCGATCGCGTCGAGGCCGACTTGCGCCATCGCTTCGATCGCCGCTTTGCGCAGTTGCTTGCGACTGATCCAGCCACCGTTGCTCGGCAGGTTGTCGAGAAACAGGTTCTCCGCCACCGACAAGGTCGGCAACAAATTGAGTTCTTGCATGACCATTCGCACGCCAAGCTCTTCGGCCTGAGTACGACTGCCCGGGCGATAGTCCTTGCCCTGAAACTGCATCTGGCCGGTGGTCGGAGTGACCAGTCCGCCAATGATTTTCGACAAGGTGCTTTTGCCGGCGCCATTCTCGCCGGTCAGCGCCAGCACTTCACCGCGCATCAGCGTCAACTCGATGCCGGTCAGCACCGGTTGCGCATAGGTCTTACCGATACCGCTGACCGAGAGGACAGCGTTCGGGGCGGAAACTGACATAAAAACTCTCCATGCGCTCGCCCGGACGGACGAGCGCCGTTGTGCCGCCAGAAGACTTACTGGGTGACCAGCTCGACCGGCGTTTCGATCACGCCATTCGGGCCGCTGTCGACTTTCTCGCCTTTGATGATTTTCAGCGCAGTCTCGATGCCGAATACCGCTTGTTTGGCAGCGAACTGGTCAGCAGTGGCGAGCACACGACCGTCCTTCAGCATCGGCTTGATCGCGTTGATGTTGTCGTAACCAACGACCTGCACCTGACCAGCCTTGCCGGCGGCACGTACGGCGGAGACGGCGCCAACGGCCATGCTGTCGTTACCGGCCAGCAGTGCTTTGACGTCCGGGTATTCGCTGAGGATCGAGGCGGCAACCTTGTTGCCCTTGTCGATTTCCCAGTCGCCGGATTGCAGCGACACCACTTTGATCTGCGCCGCGTCCATCGCGTCCTTGAAGCCCGCGGTTCGTTGCTGGGCGTTGGTGGTCGTCGACACACCTTCAATAATGCCGACTTCGTCACCGGCCTTGAGCTGCTTGGCCAGGTATTCACCGACCAGACGCGCGCCTTTACGGTTATCCGGGCCTACGAAAGGCACGCTGATGTTTTTGCTTTTGACGATGGCCGGATCAAGCTGATTGTCGATGTTGATCACGGTTATACCGGCATCGACGGCTTTCTTGATCACCGGCACCATGGCCTTGGAGTCAGACGGCGCGATCACCAATGCGTTGACCTTGGCGAGAATCATCTGCTCGACGATGCGCGTCTGGCCGGCGGTATCGGTTTCATCTTTGATGCCGTTGGAGATCAGGTCGAAATCGGCGGAGTGTTCTTTCTGGTAGGCCTTGGCGCCGTCTTCCATGGTCAGGAAGAATTCGTTGGCCAGGGATTTCATGACCAGTGCGACTTTAGGTTTTTCGACAGATTCGGCGAACGCCGAGGAGACAGGTAGCGCGGCGGCGGTGGCAGCCAGCATAGCGACAGCAAGAAGACGTCCAGCGAATGGCAGCTTCATGGGTTCACTCCGATCTTATGATTATTGTGAGCAAAGGTTGCGCTGGCGTAAGCTGCGTGGTCTTCCCTACAAGGGAAACCAGCCGATAAAGCCGCGCAAACGTTTGCGTAGACCGAACTATGCGAATCCCGCCGACATTTGTCAACAAACAGAAAATAGTATTTTTCGGCAGGGCAAGTCATCTGACTCGCCCTCTTCTCATGCCGTGGTATTGACCACGCTGCCGGTGCTCGAACCCTTGGCCAACTCTTTGACCAGGCTGCCGGCCACTTGCATAAGTGCGGCATTGGTATCGGCGATCTGCCCTTGAATCGACATGACAATGGTGGCCTTGGCTTCCGGAGTTGAATAGCTCGCGGCTTGCGCAGCGGCCAATTGCTGCTGTTGTTCCTGCAACTGCTTTTGCAGTTCCTGCATGCGCTTGAGCAGCAGTTTTATGGTGACGCTTTGATTGCCGCCGCTTTCAGCCTTGCTCTCTTCCTGCGCCGGCCCACCGGTTCTCACCGTTTTGCTATCAGCCTCTTCCTTGCCCACTGCATTGGGTGACGCTTCTGCATCCGCTTTGGCCAGCGCATCGATCGTTGCCGCCGTTTTACCACCGATGGTGACCGCGCCGGGGTTGGCAAAACCGACTGTCAGTGTCATGTGAAACTCCTGAAAAAATGGATTCCTTGAACAGGCATCGGCCTGCCTGACGCTTTCTTTAATAAGACGCTGGAAACGTCGGACTCCCGACAGGCAATCAACACCGCCATGCTTTTCGGTGAGCCGAACATAAAAGCCGGCTCTGTTCGGAAAGCCGGATATGCACTTGGTTACGACACGCTATCGATCGAATAAATACTGATATAAATCATAAACTTAAACATTTTTCTCCCGCACAGTACGAATGGTACAGATCCTGCTCCCTACCCCTGCACCCCGGCATCCAGATCGGCCGGGGCGCATCTAGATGAACCTGCATCAGCACCGTCTCACTACTAGAGAGAAAAATAATGAAATCTGCTTTCAACACTTTGGTTCCGGGCGCTTTGGCCCTCCTCATGCTCCTGCCCACCGCCCTTCAGGCAAAAGAAGTCGAAACCCAGGCAAAACTCGCCAACGTCGTGGTACTTGCCACGGGCGGCACCATTGCCGGTGCGGGTGCCAGCGCCGCCAACAGCGCGACGTATCAGGCGGCCAAGGTCGGCGTCGAGCAACTGATCGCCGGCATTCCCGAGTTGAGCACACTGGCGAACGTGCGTGGCGAACAAGTCATGCAGATCGCGTCCGAAAGCATCACCAACGACAACCTGCTGCAACTCGGTCGTCGTGTCGCCGAACTGGCTGACAGCAAAGACGTCGACGGCATCGTCATCACCCACGGTACCGACACCCTCGAAGAAACCGCGTACTTCCTGAACCTGGTCGAGAAGACCGACAAGCCGATCATCGTTGTCGGTTCGATGCGCCCAGGCACCGCCATGTCCGCCGACGGCATGCTCAACCTGTACAACGCGGTGGCCGTGGCCAGCAGCAAAGACGCGCGCGGCAAAGGCGTACTGGTGACCATGAACGACGAGATCCAGTCGGGTCGCGACGTCAGCAAAATGATCAACATCAAGACCGAAGCGTTCAAAAGCGCCTGGGGCCCGCTGGGTATGGTCGTTGAAGGCAAATCCTACTGGTTCCGCTTGCCAGCCAAGCGCCACACCATGGATTCGGAATTCGATATCAAGAACATCAAGAGCCTGCCTGACGTAGAAATCGCCTATTCCTACGGCAACGTTAGCGATACGGCCTACAAAGCCCTGGCCCAATCCGGCGCCAAAGCAATCATCCATGCCGGCACGGGCAACGGTTCGGTGTCTTCCCGCGTGGTGCCAGCGCTGCAAGAGCTGCGCAAGGAAGGGGTGCAAATCATTCGTTCGTCCCACGTCAACGCCGGCGGTTTTGTTCTGCGCAACGCCGAACAGCCTGACGACAAGTACGACTGGGTGGTTGCTCACGACCTGAACCCACAGAAAGCCCGCATTCTGGCGATGGTCGCGTTGACCAAAACCAACGACAGCAAAGAGCTGCAGCGGATGTTCTGGGAATACTGATTGACCTTCGCCCGGTCTTCTCTTGATCGGGCACACTTCACACCACTCGTTTACCGGGCGAGTGGTGTGAGGCTTACGACCCTTCTGCATCTTTCCTACAAAAAAATCGACTCGCCTCACATTAAAATCAAAAAACCGCTGTCAGAGGATTTTCTTGAATTTTAAGCAGTTGCGAAAATGCCTACAGTTAAATACTGTATGCACGTACAGCTTAATAAGGATAACCTCGTGGCCACCTCCCCTGATGCTCCTGACGCCTTTGAACGCATGGGTATCCGCGTTCAAAAGATCATCAATTCCCCTACCGCACAAAAAGCCAAAGCCGCACTGATCTTCCGTTTGCCGGACGAGCCGATGGATGAGTGGGAGCGCTTGCTTGAGGAAATCGACGAGAACGACAACGTCACCCTCGCCTATCGCGACGATGGTGGCGTGCAGATTTTTTGGGTTGTGCCGAAGGAAGATTGATTCAATGAGTGTCCGCTGTTTTGTTTTGCTGTTGTTGTCGTTCATCGCTTTTGGCGCACAGGCCGGAGCGCCACGCACGTTTTCTGAAGCCAAGAAGGCTGCGTGGAAGCTCTACGCGCCACAGTCCACGGAGTTTTATTGCGGGTGCAAATACTCCGGCAACAAAGTGGACTTGAAGGCCTGCGGTTATGTGCCGCGCAAGAACGCCAAGCGTGCGTCGCGCATCGAGTGGGAACACATCGTCCCGGCCTGGCAGATTGGCCATCAGCGCCAATGCTGGCAGGACGGCGGCCGCAAGAATTGCACGCGCTACGACCCGACCTATCAGAAGGCTGAAGCCGATTTGCACAACCTGGTGCCGAGCATTGGCGAGGTCAACGGTGACCGCAGCAACTTCAGCTACGGCTGGCTGCCGGTGCAATCCGGTCAATACGGTTCGTGCCTGACCCAGGTCGATTTCAAAGCAAAGAAGGTCATGCCCCGCCCATCGATTCGCGGCATGATCGCCCGCACCTATTTCTATATGAGCAAGCAATACGGCTTGCGCATATCGAAACAGGATCGGCAATTGTACGAAGCGTGGGACAAGACCTACCCGGTGCAAGACTGGGAGCGTCAACGCAATCAAAGCGTGGCGTGCGTGATGGGGCGCGGCAATGAGTTTGTCGGCCCGGTGAATATGAAAGCCTGCGGTTGATCGAACACGCAAAAGAAAGGCCTCGAACGTGATGTTCGAGGCCTTTTTTGTGGCTAGCTGCCGGCCTTGTTGTAGCGCCAGTAACCCATCAGATTGAGCGACTCGCGCGGGATGCCACAGTCTTTGATCAGGTACCTGCGCAAGCTCATCACTGCCGCGCTTTCTCCAGCGATCCAGCCGTAAAAACCTTCGGCGGCGGTTTCGGCGATTTCCCAGAGTATTTCTTTGTCAATATCAACCTCGGCGAGCTCCACAGCCTGGCCGACGGTTGAGGTGTTGATGGGCGGGACGGCTTTTTGCACCGCCTCAACCATCAATGTACCAGCGGTGGTTTTCTCGCGGATCAGCCACTCCACGGTCAGCCCCGGCCAATCGGGAACTGGCAGCATGTCCTGAGCGCTGTCGACTTCAAAGAACGCTTGAGTCTGGGGCGGAGCGGCTTTCGCGGCCAACACATCAAGAATGCCCATGGCAGCCGGCAACGCGGTGCCGTCGGCAACCAGCAGAACCTGATTAAGGGTCTGCGGCGGCTTCCATTCGAAGCCTCCGGCGTCATTGGCCGAGAAGCGCCGGTCGGGGGCAAGGATCTGCATCGAATCCCCCGGTTGCGCACGAAGCGCCCAACGCGAGGCCGGGCCGGTTTCGCCGTGCAGGACGAAATCGATATCCACTTCGCCTTGTTCGGCGCGCAAATGGCGAATGGTGTAGGTGCGCATCGCCGGACGTCGATCAGCAATCATTGCCTTGAAGCGCGCGTACCAGCCTTCACCTTGAGCCAGTCTGGCCGGCGAACCGTCGGCCGCAGGGAAAAACAGTTTCACCCGTTGATCCGGCGCCCAGGTGGCCATGTCGTTGACCGAGGGATGAACCAGGGTGATCCGCATCATGTGCGGGCTCAGCTGGGTTTTGCGCTGGAGAGTGACATCGAACAGCTTGTAGGGATTGGAGGCCATGCGGAGCTCCTTTGGGAAATCGTGACTGGTTCGTATAAGACGAGTCAGATCCGATGACCTTTAGGTCGCTCCACTGAAAGGCAGGCTTACGGCGTGATCGGGTGCTCGATCACCACCGATTCAATATTTTGTTTCTTGGCTTTTACCAATGCCGCATCCACTTCTACTTTTCGCGTTTCGGCGTCGGCTTGCGAGTTGAACGGGCCGATCAGAATGCGCGGTTTGCCGCTGCTGTCTTTGATCACCGTCGGGATGAAAGCGTGCTCGATCAACCAGCCGCTCAGGTCGCTGACAGCCTGCGGGGTTTCGCCGCGCACTTCGAGATCCCATTGCGGTGCAGCCGCCGCTGCTGGCGCCGTCACTGCTGCCGTTTGTGGTTTCGGTGCCTCAACGTTTTTGCCTTCACCACACCCGGCCAATACCAGTGCCGCGACCATCCAGACCAATTTGCGCACAACGCTTTCCTCGAAATTCTCAAAGGCGCGATCTTAACATTCAAAAATACTTCGCGAGCCCCGCAAAATGGGCACAAAACAACGAGAATGATGATTGCAGCCTCTGTATAGTTACGCCCTGGGAATTAATGCCGCATCTGCGCGTCAGAAAGAGGCACCCAAACTGTGAGACTTCGCACTAATCTATACGTACCACCGACCTCTGCACTGTCTGAATCAGGTGCCCTACAAAGCAATCAAGGAGAAGACCATGCTGATACTCACCCGCAAAGTCGGTGAAAGCATAAACATTGGTGATGACATTACGATCACCATTCTGGGCGTAAGCGGCCAACAGGTTCGCATCGGCATCAACGCTCCAAAGAACGTTGCCGTACACCGTGAAGAGATCTATCAGCGCATTCAAGCTGGCCTGACCGCACCGGACAAGCCACAGACGCCCTGAGCCTCACAGCAGTCAGTAGCCAGTTAGCTTGCCCGCGCGCAATGACTGGCTAAAGATTCATGCGCCGTCCTGCCATCCACCCCCACTTCGTTGGGCACGGCGCTTGATATGCTTTCCCGCCCCGCTTGATCCACCCTGCCCTCTGTTGAATCCGATACTACCCGCCAATCTTAAGGCTGGATGTCGGACGTTTCCGAGAGAGCACGGGGAATCCGCCCTCCTAGCCGAACGTCACCCCTCGCGCCATTCCTGTTGCGGCGACAACCATCAGCACCAGCAATAGCGCTTCAGCGTGACTGATTCGTGCATAGATTTTTGCCCGCCCGGTATCAATCGGCTTGCCCTTTGCCAAAGCGATCCGCCATTTGATCAACGTAATCATTGGCGCGAGCTCCATCAGCAGAATCAGCACAAACAACGTCATCTTCAGATGGAACAGCGGCTGATGCAGGTAATAGTCGGTGCCTTTTTCGTACCCACCGAAGGCACGCATCCCGCCGGTGATCAGCAGGATCAACGCTGAGACGCCCCATAGATTGTCAGCGAGCAAAACCCGCTTCACCTCTCCGGTTCCGGCAGCGAGTCGACTGAACGCCGTCCCGCGCGTCAGTACCGCCCAGAAGCCCAGGGCAAACGCCAGTAGATGAACCGCTGCAAGAAACCAGTGAACCAGCATCGAGACACTCCCATCAGCAAGAGTAGAAAATCGGCCAGTCAGTAGTAGTCGAAAAAGTAGGGGTTTGCTCGCGCAGGTACGTGGGACTTGTTACGTCCTTGCGCAAGAAGAAGGGAGAAGCCAAATCGCAGGCAAAAAAAATCCCAAGCAGCTGATGGAAGCTTGGGATTTAAAAATGCATAAACCGTGGTGGTGAACGCGGGGCGAATGTTACTGAAATTCACAGTCTGTAACAAGGTGTTTTTGATAACCGGTTGGTTAAATAAAACCGTAACCCATTCAATATACGAATTATTTTTCATGGCCTCGGCGACGAACGGTGATCGCTTACCAAGGATTGGTTTGAATTTATAGATTCACAACTCGACCAGTTTTTACGAGCAACCCGGGAGCAGATTCCTTGGAAAGGTCGACTGCATTCGACTTAATCACTTTCCACGCCGAACAACTCACTCAGGCAGAAAAAATGAATTACCTGATTCGGCATTCGGTCAAGAATTGTGAACGCAGTAAATCTGACGAGGTGCAGTAATGACTATCGAAGCAGAGACACTCGTACAACTGACCGAAGCGCTCCAGCAACGCGGCATGACTCTGGTATCAGACGTTGCATTCATCCGAGCGCCCTACCGGCATAACCATCGCTGGGTTTGCAGCGTAGAGTAAAAAATCGACCGGATCTGTCTGTGGCAGCAGTCAGGATTGGCGAAGATCCTCGCTCCAAAACGGGCTTTGCAAAAGTTTTGCAAATCGCAGACAACAAAAAAGGGCCCACCTTTCGGTGAGCCCTTCTAGACCGCCCAGCAGAGCGGATTTTGTTTGGTAGGCGCGATTGGACTCGAACCAACGACCCCCACCATGTCAAGGTGGTGCTCTAACCAACTGAGCTACGTGCCTGCTGTGAGGCGGCATTCTACGGAATTCCGGAGGGGTGTCAACACCTTTTTTTCACCTAACCCTATGAATATGCAAAATATTTAATTTCGGCTCGGCGACGAGGATTTTCCGGTGGCTGGCGGAGGTTTTTCAACTCGGGTAGGATCGATGCACTCGTAAAATATATTAAACAGAGGCTGCAGGATGGCGAACACCCCTTACCCAGAGTCTTATTACGCTGCGTCGGCCAATGCCGTACCGCCCCGTCCTGTTTTGCAGGATGACGTGGAGACGGACGTCTGTGTGATCGGCGCCGGGTACACCGGGCTGTCCTCGGCGCTGTTTCTGCTGGAGAACGGTTTTCGCGTGACGGTGCTGGAAGCGGCCAAGGTCGGTTTTGGCGCATCGGGGCGCAATGGCGGGCAGATCGTTAACAGTTATAGCCGCGACATTGATGTGATCGAGCGCAGCGTCGGTCCGAAGCAGGCGCAACTGCTCGGGCAGATGGCGTTTGAAGGTGGGCGGATCATTCGTGAGCGTGTGGCCAAGTACAACATTCAGTGCGACTTGAAGGACGGCGGCGTGTTTGCCGCGCTGACTGCCAAGCAGATGGGTCATCTGGAATCGCAGAAGCGCCTGTGGGAGCGCTTTGGCCATACGCAGCTTGAACTGCTGGATCAGCGCCGCATTCGCGAAGTGGTGGCGTGTGATCAATATGTCGGCGGCATGCTCGACATGAGCGGCGGGCACATTCATCCGCTGAACCTCGCGCTAGGCGAAGCGGTCGCTGTGGAGTCGTTGGGCGGCAGCATTTATGAGCAATCGCCCGCTGTGCGTATCGAGCGCGGCGCTAACCCGGTCGTGCATACGCCGCAGGGCAAGGTGAGGGCCAAGTTCATCATCGTCGCGGGCAACGCTTACCTCGGCAATCTGGTGCCGGAATTGGCAGCGAAGTCGATGCCGTGCGGTACGCAAGTGATCACCACCGAGCCGCTGGGTGATGAGCTGGCGAAAGCGCTGTTGCCGCAGGATTACTGCGTCGAAGACTGCAACTACTTGCTCGACTATTACCGACTGACCGGCGACAAGCGTCTGATCTTCGGCGGCGGCGTTGTTTACGGCGCCCGGGATCCGGCGAACATCGAGGCGATCATCCGTCCGAAAATGCTCAAGGCGTTTCCGCAGCTCAAGGATGTGAAGATTGATTACGCCTGGACAGGAAACTTCCTGCTGACCTTGTCGCGTTTACCGCAGGTTGGGCGGCTGGGTGACAACATCTATTACTCGCAGGGCTGCAGCGGTCATGGCGTGACGTATACGCATCTGGCCGGCAAAGTGTTGGCTGAGGCATTGCGCGGTCAGGCTGAGCGTTTTGATGCGTTTGCGGATTTGCCGCATTACCCGTTCCCGGGCGGGCAGATGTTGCGCACGCCGTTTGCGGCGTTAGGGGCTTGGTATTACGGGTTGCGGGATAAGTACGGTTTTTAAATTCGAGCTATGGAAACCCTGTGGTGAGGGGATTTATCCCCGATGGGTCGCGCAGCGGCCCCATAAAATGGGACTGCTACGCAGTCCATCGGGGCGGTGCGACGTTTCGCTAAATCCCCTCACCACAATAGATTTCGACAGGCTCCGGATCAGAGCTGGTCGCGAGCGATACCGCTACGAATCCGCAGGATATCGGCGAGTACCGCCAAGGCAATCTCCGCCGGCGTCTTGCTGCCAAGGTTAAGCCCGATCGGCGCATGAATTCGCGCCAACTCACTCTCCCCCAGCCCACCAATCCGGTGCAGGCGCTCAAAGCGTTTCTGCGATGTCTGCAGCGAACCCATCACGCCAATGTAGAACGCTTCGGTACGCACTGCCTCCATCATCGCCAGATCGTCAATGCGCGGATCATGTGTCAGCGCCACCACCGCCGTATCACGGTGGCAGCCACCATCGGCAATAAACACCGATGGCAGTTGCCGACGAATTTCCACGCCATTGAGCACCACACCTTCAAGCACTTCATCGCGCGGATCGCAGAGAATCACTTCAAAGCCGAGACCGACAGCAAATTCGGCACACGCCTGCGCGACGCTGGAATAGCCGGCGAGCAACAAACGTTGCGCCGCGCCGATGCGGATACGCACCCGATCAATCTCACGCTCGATGCGCGCACCCTGCTCGCGATCAGCGAACAGGCTGCGCGCACCGCTGGCCAGATCGACCTCGCGAATCAATCGACGCTGACCAAGCAGCGCCGATTCCAACTCACGCAGATGCGCCTGCACCTCGCAGTCAGCGTCAAATTTCTCAACCAGTACGTCGAGAATGCCGCCGCACGGCAGGCTGACCCGCGAGCGCGGATCGTCGCCTTCGCCATAACGCACGACGTTGATCGCATCGAGAAATGCACCTTCGGCGACGCGCTCAAGAAAGTCTTCCTCGACGCAGCCACCCGACAGCGACCCGATCCACTGCCCGCCTTCGTTCACCGCCAGCAGCGAACCCGGCGCGCGCGGCGCCGAGCCGTAGGTGGTCAGCACGGTGCAGAGCCAAATGCGCTGCCCCGCCACCGACCACTCCAGCGCTCGCCGAACCACTTGCAGATCGAGATGCTGCATGTCAGTGCGCCTTGTGCTCGATGGACGGTGCGTCAGCTTGCAGCTTCTGCACGTCGCTCACTGCCAGTTCAGCCGACTGACCACCCCAACCTTGACGCAGGTAGTTGAGCAGATCGGTCAGTTGTTCAGGCTTGAGTTTGTCGGCGAAACCCGGCATCGGCTGCATGCGCTCGAAGCCAGAGAATTTCTGCTCGCCGATACCGTCCTCGATCACGCGCAGCAGGTTGCGTGGATCTTCCAGACGCAGCGTGGTGTTGCCGCGCATGGCCACCGCGATGTGCGGTTTGCCTTCGCCACCGACCGCATGGCAACCGGCGCAGACGTTCAGGTATTCCTGCTGACCGCGCTGGGCACTGGCGCTGAGTTTCTCGACCGGCACTTCAACCAGCGCTTTGGCTGCCGGCGGTTTGTCGCCAAGCAGGAACGTCGCCATCGCCGCCAGATCCTGATCGCTCAAACCCTGAGTGCTGTTGTGGAACACCGGGAACATCTCGTTGAACATCGTGCCTTGTGCGCTCATGCCGTGCTTGAGGAACGTGCTTAGATCCTGTTCGTTCCAGCCGCGCGCGGCCAGATCAGTGGCCAGCAGGCTTGGCGCCAGATAACCATTGAGAATGCCGCCCGTCAGGCGCTTGTCCAGTTCCATCGCGCCGGGCAGGCCGCGTGGCGTGTGGCATTCGCCGCAGTGGCCGAGCACTTCGACCATGTATTGGCCGCGCTTCCACGCTTCACTTTTGCCTTCGGCCGGCTCCAGTTTCAGGGCTTTGCCGTACAGCACGTTCCAGCCCATCAGGCCCAGACGCACGTTGAACGGGAAGCTCAAACTGGTGACCGGTGCAGCGCGCTCGATCGGCTCGATGGTTTTCAGGTACGCATGGATCGCGTCCGAATCTTCGCGCGGCATCAGGTGATACGAGGTGTATGGCATCGCCGGATACAGGTTCGCACCGTCGCGACGCTTGCCTTCGGTGAGCGCTGCAAAGAACTCGTCATCGTTGTACAAACCGATGCCGTGTTCTTTGCTCGGCGTGATGTTGGTGCCGTAGATCGTGCCGAACGGCGAGACGATCGGCAGCCCGCCGGCAAACGGCGCGCCGCCCGGTGCGGTGTGGCACGCCATGCAGTCAGCGCCGCGAGCCAGATACTCGCCGCGTTTGACCTGATCATCGGCGTGAGCAAACAACACCGGCGCAGCCAGACCGACCGCCAGGGTCAGTCGGGTCAGAAAAAGCTTCATGCTTAACCCTCCTTTACCAGGCCGAGATCGGTCAGCACGTTGCGGGTGGCGTTGTAGTAACGCACGTACCCGGTGCAACGGCAGATGTGATGGCCGAGGCTGTCTTCGATGACTTGCTCGAGTTTGCTTTGCACGGTCGGCTGGCGTTGCAGCTTCTCGACCAGCACGGTCGCGGCGTTGACGAAGCCTGGCGCGCAGTAGCTGCACTGGAAGGCGAACTCATCGACGAAACGTTGCTGGATCGGGTTCAGCTCAGTGACCTGGCCCGCTTCGTCACGCTTGGCGTGGGATTCGATGGTGCGGACTTTCTTGCCTTCGAAGTAATGCGCGCCGGTGATGCAGGTGCGCACTTCTTCGCTGGTGCCGTCCGGGTTATCGACAATCACCACGCAAGCGTGGCAGATGCCTTGACCGCAGCCCAGACGCGAGCCGGTGAGGTTTTTGTATTCGTGCAGGTAGTCGATCATCGGCAGGTCATCAGGGATGTCCACCGGGCCGACGGATTGACCATTGAGGGTCAGTTGAAGCGGACGGTTAGCCATTGAGGGCCTCCTTGATGCGCGCTGGAGTGATAGGCAGATCGCGAACACGTTTACCGATGGCATGCGCCACGGCGTTACCGATGGCCCCGACAACCGGGATCATCACCACTTCAGCGATGCCTTTGGACGGATCGCTCGGCGACAGTGCCGGGAGAATCTCCGACGTCTGTTTCCACACGGCAACGTGACGCGCCATCGGCAGACGGTAACGGTTGAAGTTCCAGTCACCCTCCCCCGGCCCGCCTTCGTACAGCGGCATCTCTTCCATCAGTGCGTGACCGATGCCCATGGCGATACCGCCTTCGAGCTGGCCCTTGACTAATTCTTCAACCAACACACGACCGCACTCGACCCACGAATGGTGGTTGAGCACTTCAACTTCCAGCGAGCCTTTGTTGACCTTCAGCTCGACCAGCGTGGCGACCGGGCTGTAGTAAGTCACGGCAGCGTTGTTCAACTGAACAACCGGGTAGTTGATGTTCTGGCGATCCAGCAGATGGAAACCAGACGTGGTCATCAACGCTTTCTTGGCTTTCGGCGCACCATCACCGTATTTCACCGCCAGACCGTCGAGCGGCAGACGCTCGCGCACGCCGTCGATGCTGTATTCGGCCTCAGCCCAGCTCCAGCGGTTGAACGCATGAACGGTGGCGCCGGTGACCAGACCACGCTCGTGAGCGTGCTTGGCCAATTCTTCGAAGGTCAGCGGCTGCATGCCGTTGGCAGTCAGCTTGCCATCCACCCAGTGCGCATCTTCGCGACGCACAACGTATGGGTTGGCTTGGCCGCCGTAAGGGCCCTGACGCCAGATCTCCATGGCCGCCGGCCACAAACCGTTGTTGAACAACACGCGGGCTGCTTCACGGGTGGCGTGACTGAAGTAGTAAGCCGAGTTGGTCGCGGACGACGCCGAGGCCAACTTGCCGACCCAGCGCGGGTTGCGCAGCAGGTTATCTTGGTCGGCCTGGCTCATGATGTAAGGGTTGCCGCTGGTGATCAGCTGCATTTCCTTCCATTCGGTTTCGCCAGTCTTCACTTCGTGGGCCGGGCTGCCGAGGAAATCGGCGACGACCAAGGCTTGCGACGTAGACATGCCGGTGCCGATTTCGATACCGATGTGGCGCAAGGTGATGCGACCGTCAGCGGTGAATTCGATGCTGGCCATCGGCGCTTCAGAACCGGTGCCAAAGTCTTTCTGGCAGATGGCGAAACCAACGCCGTACCAGTTATCCGGGTCAGCGGCTTCGCGTTGTTTCTTGATCGCGTCGCGGTTTTTCCAGACTTCGTGTGCAGCGGCCTTGTCGAGAATCTCGTGCAGACGCAGAGCACCGGCCGGGATCGCGCCCTGGGTGTTTTTCATCCCCGAACGCAGCGCATTTTTGCGGCGCAGTTCGATGGCATCCACGTTCAGGCGATCGGCGATTTCGTCGACCATCATTTCGGTCGCCGCCATGCTTTGCAGGGTGCCGTAACCGCGCATCGAACCCGCTTCAACACCACGCGAGTGATACGCGGTGACTTGCAGGTCGTTCTGCGGCATGTAGTAAATCGACTGCGCAGCCGTGGCGCCCACAGCGGCTACTGACGGGCTGTAGTTGATCCGGCCACCGCCGTCGACGCTCATATCAGCGAGGAAAACCTTGAAGGTCTGATCGTTCTTGTCCACGGCCAACTGGTAGCGAATGTCGAACGGGTGACGCTTGATGCCGCTCTGGAACTGCTCGTAACGATCGTTGGCCAGACGCACTGGCACACCGGCGCCGTACAGCGCAGCGAGGGCTGCGTAGTAAACGAAGATGTTGTGGTCTTTGGAACCGTAACCCACGGTGTAACCCGGGTGCATGTTCAGGTTGTCCAGGCCGAAGCGCGACGGCGAAATCATTTTCGCGGTCTCGGTCGCCGCTTCCAATGGGCACTGGGTAGCCACCACGAAATGCAGGGTCTTGGTTTTCGGGTCGTACCAGCCGTTGCCGTTGTCCGGCTCCATGGCGGCCGGTTCGATCGACGGCGTCTTGTAGCGCTCATCGAACACCAGCCAGTTGTCTGGCGGCGTGCTGATCTGGCCCTTCATGCGATCGGCGTAGAACAGGCCACGCTCGGTGAGATTACCGTGCAGGTTCGGCTGGGAATTCCACACCGGGCGACGGTTTTTCAGCATCGGGAACAGGATCGAATCCTTGAGGCTGGCGAATTCGTCTTCATCTGCCGAGGTCGGGCCGCCCACGCGCACGTAGCGGAAGCTGCCGTAGGGATCGCCTTCGTAGAACGGCACTTTGGCGCCGTAACGAATCGCTTTGTCATTGAATTTGAGTTTGTTCTTGGCCTGACGGAAACGCTCGAAGTCGTTCCAGATCAGGATCGCTACCGGGTGACCGATGAACATCGGCACTTTGCCTTCAGGCAGCAGCGGATCCGGCGCATGTTCCTCAGGGAAGACGATACCGTCCTTGTCCAGATCGGCAGCGGTGACGATGCGGTCAGGCTGCAGATCGGCGCCAAGCCACGACAGGTCGTAACCGGCATAGATATGGTCGGCCTTGATGGTTTTCAGCAGCATGGCGTGGCCTTGCTGCTCGGGCCAGCCCGGCATGTCCTTGGAACGGATGTCGCGGGCAAAGACTTTGCTGCCGCAGACTTTCGACAAGGCATCGTTACGCTGGCGCGCTTTGCCGTTGTTGCCGAGCCATTTTTCGGACGGCACGGTCACGCTGTTTTCCATCAAGGCAGCCAGCGCCTGGGTGCTGAGCGGCGTAAGCGTGACGCTCACACCCGCCACCAGCCCGCCCTGGAGGAACGAGCGCCGGGTTATTTCACGGTTGGACATGGATCATCCTCTGGACGGTTATACATCCGCCCTTCTGGTTATCTACTGGGGAATCTCGAGTCTTGCAGAAGCCCTTCTTGGCTAAACGAAGGACGAAATGACAGTGCAAAGCTGACCGAAAGGTTAACTTTAAAGGTTTCTGCGCTCGCAGCAAACAACCAGATACAAATTTCTGACTAAAGAATCAAAAAAGACAATGCGACGTGGCACCGCAGGATGGTTACAGGCATCCCCTGTAGGAGCTGTCGAGTGAAACGAGGCTGCGATCTTTTGATCCTGTTTTTTACGATCAAGATCAAAAGATCGCAGCGTGCCGCAACTCCTACAGGGAGCCGGGTTGCGTGATGGGAGCGGAGGTCAAATTTCAGACACAAAAAACCCCGGTCTTTCGACCAGGGTCTTTGCTATCGATTCCGAGTCAACCAACGGTTGCTTTCGGTGCTTCAAGGCGTTCAGTGATCCTTGAAGCAGATATGGCGCAGCGGACGGGACTCGAACCCGCGACCCCCGGCGTGACAGGCCGGTATTCTAACCGACTGAACTACCGCTGCGTATCGCTTTGAGCTTGCGCTCAAGTAACTCGTTTTGATTGAAAGCTTCGGTGCTTTTCAATCGCAAACCAGACAAGTCTGATTTGTACAATATGGCGCAGCGGACGGGACTCGAACCCGCGACCCCCGGCGTGACAGGCCGGTATTCTAACCGACTGAACTACCGCTGCGCGTCGGTGCAGGCACTTTCAGCCTACGTTCTTTATATATCTGAAGATCGTGGAGTAGGTAAAGATA
>NZ_JBIVJB010000067.1:23190-26794 GCF_044750025.1 Pseudomonas sp. NPDC088885
GGTGATGACGGGATCGAACCGCCGACATTCTGCTTGTAAGGCAGACGCTCTCCCAGCTGAGCTAATCACCCGTTTGCATCTCCGAGGCCGCGAAATTTACGCAGGTAGCGAACCTAAGTCAATAGCAGGATTGAAGTTTTCTAAAAAAGACGAAATTGTTTCCATCCTGCGCGAGCGCCTTCGCGAGCAAGCCCGCTCCCACAGGGGAATGCATTCCAAATGTGGGAGCGGGCTTGCTCGCGAAGGCGTCAGCTCATTTCACGCAAACGCAGGGAAAAAGACGATCTACTCGCTGTAAATCATCTTCTTGGTCATACCACCATCGACGACGAATTCCTGCCCGGTAACAAACCCGGCATTCCTCGACAGCAACCACGCAACCATCGCCGCCACGTCTTCGACCGTCCCTACCCTGCCCGCCGGATGCTGAGCATGATCGGCATCAGCCAAAGGCTCCGCTCGACGCGCCGAAGGATCGCGCGCATCGATCCAGCCCGGGCTGACCGCGTTAACACGAATCTCCGGCCCCAGACTGATCGCCAACGCGTGCGTCAGCGCCAACAACCCGCCCTTGCTCGCCGCGTACGCCTCAGAGTCGGCTTCCGATTGCCGCGCACGGGTCGACGCCAGATTGACGATCGAACCGTTGTGAGCGCGCAGGTACGGCGCGCAGTGCTTGGCCAGCAACATCGGCCCACTGAGGTTCACCGCCAACACACGATTCCAGTAGGCCAGATCGAGGCTTTCCAGGGTGATGTTGTGCGGATCAGCCACGGCCGCGTTGCACACCAGTGCATCGAGACGACCAAACTGCCCCAACACTTCAGCCACACCGAGCGCGACCTGAGCTTCGTCGGCAACGTCCATGGCGATGAACCAGGCACTTTCGCCCAGCACCTTCGCCACTTTCGAACCGCGCGCACGATCCAGATCCGTCAGCACCACTTGCCAGCCTTCGCTGATCAGCCACGCCGCAATCCCCAGACCGATACCGCGCGCGGCACCCGTGACCAGCGCAACGCGGCCATGGGTACCGGCTTTCGGAGTCGACAACTCGATCACAGCGCTGCCAGACCGCGCGCCAGATCGGCTTGCAGATCCGCCACATCTTCCAGACCGACCGCAATGCGGATCAGGCTGTCACGAATGCCCGCCGCTTCACGTTCTTGCGGCGCCAAGCGACCGTGAGAAGTGGTGCTTGGGTGGGTGATCGTGGTTTTGCTGTCGCCGAGGTTGGCGGTGATCGAAATCAGGCGAGTGGCATCGATAAAGCGCCACGCGCCCTCTTTGCCACCCTTGACCTCAAAGCTCACCACCGCACCGAAGCCCTTCTGCTGACGCTGGGCCAGTTCGTGCTGCGGATGGCTCTTGAGACCGGCGTAATGGACTTTCTCGATGCCGTCCTGCTGCTCCAGCCATTCGGCCAGTTGCTGGGCGTTGGCGCAGTGCGCCTTCATCCGCAGGTTGAGGGTTTCCAGACCCTTGAGGAAGATCCACGCATTGAACGGGCTCAGGGTCGGCCCGGCAGTGCGCAGGAAACCAACGATTTCTTTCATCTGCTCGCTGCGACCGGCGACCACGCCGCCCATGCAACGGCCTTGGCCGTCGATGAACTTGGTTGCCGAATGCACGACGATGTCCGCACCCATTTTCAGCGGCTGCTGCAAGGCTGGCGTGCAGAAGCAGTTGTCGACCACCAGCATCGCGCCTTTGGCGTGCGCGATTTCCGCCAGCGCGGCGATATCGACCAGCTCCGCCAGAGGATTGGACGGCGACTCGACGAAGAGCAATTTGGTGTTCGGCTTGATCGCCGCGTCCCAGCCCGAAAGATCGGCCAGCGGCACGTAATCGACTTCCACGCCGAAACGCTTGAAGTACTTCTCGAACAGGCTGATGGTCGAACCGAACACGCTGCGCGAGACCAACACGTGATCGCCAGCACTGCACAGGCTCATCACCACCGCCAGAATCGCGGCCATGCCGGTTGCGGTGGCAACGGCTTGCTCGGCGCCTTCCAGCGCAGCAATCCGCTCTTCGAACGCGCGCACGGTCGGGTTGGTGTAACGCGAGTAAACGTTGCCCGGCACTTCGCCGGCAAAGCGCGCGGCCGCGTCGGCGGCAGTGCGGAACACGTAGCTGGAGGTGAAGAACATCGGATCACCGTGCTCACCTTCCGGCGTACGGTGCTGACCGGCACGTACGGCCAGGGTATCGAACGCTACGCCTTCAAGGTCGCTGTCCAGCCGACCGGCATCCCATTCCTGACTCATGCTGTCACTCCTTGCCCTGTTCTGAAATAGATACAAAACCGGCCCGGAGGCGTGATGCCTTTGTAGGAGCAGGGCTTGCCCGCGATGGGGCCTCTGGCAGCGCCAAAAGCTTCGCGGGCAAGCCTTGCTCCTACAGGCCGGTGATTACTTAGTTGTTGTACAGATCGATGATCGCACTGACCGCTTGGGTCTTGATCTTCGAGGAGTCGTTACGCGCCTGTTCGATCTTGTCCAGATACGCCTCATCGACGTCGCCGGTAACATATTTGCCGTCGAACACCGCGCAATCGAAGCTCTCGATCTTGATCTTGCCGCCACCGACCGCTTCGATCAAGTCAGGCAAGTCCTGATAGATCAGCCAGTCAGCGCCGATCAGATCCGCCACGTCTTGGGTCGAACGGTTGTGTGCAATCAACTCGTGCGCGCTTGGCATGTCGATGCCGTACACGTTCGGGAAGCGCACTGCTGGAGCAGCCGAGCAGAAGTAGACGTTTTTCGCGCCGGCTTCGCGGGCCATCTGGATGATCTGCTTGCACGTGGTGCCGCGCACGATCGAGTCGTCGACCAGCATCACGTTCTTGCCGCGGAATTCCAGCTCGATGGCGTTGAGCTTCTGGCGCACCGACTTCTTGCGCGCTGCCTGGCCCGGCATGATGAAAGTACGGCCGATGTAACGGTTCTTGACGAAGCCTTCGCGGAATTTCACGCCGAGGTGGTTCGCCAGTTCCAGTGCCGCAGTACGGCTGGTGTCCGGAATCGGGATAACCACGTCGATGTCGTGCTCTGGACGCTCGCGCAGAATCTTCTCGGCGAGTTTTTCACCCATGCGCAGACGGGCCTTATAGACCGACACGCCGTCGATGATCGAATCCGGACGCGCCAGATAAACGTGTTCGAAGATGCATGGGGTCAGCGAAGGATTGGTCGCGCACTGACGGGTGTGCAGCTTGCCCTCTTCAGTGATGTAGACCGCTTCGCCCGGCGCCAGGTCGCGAATCAGGGTGAAACCGAGCACGTCCAGGGAAACGCTTTCCGAGGCGATCATGTACTCGACGCCTTCGTCGGTGTGACGCTGGCCGAACACGATCGGACGGATGCCGTGCGGGTCACGGAAACCGACGATGCCGTAACCGGTGATCATCGCGACCACCGCGTAACCGCCGACGCAACGGTTGTGCACGTCGGTCACGGCGGCAAACACGTCTTCTTCGGTCGGTTGCAGCTTGCCGCGCTGGGCCAGCTCGTGAGCGAACACGTTCAGCAGCACTTCCGAGTCGGAACACCCCGGCCTGACGCTCTTCGATATAGCGCTCGAGAATCTGCCGGATCGCCGG
>NZ_JBIVJB010000068.1:0-26699 GCF_044750025.1 Pseudomonas sp. NPDC088885
AGGTTGGCGAAAGGTATGGAGACGCTGGTGCAACACGTGACCCAGGGTTTCAAGGCGATGCCGCCGCGTGGTTTGTGCATGGACTGCAGTGCCGAGGATTACCAAGCCATCATCCTTTGGATGAGCGAGTAAACCCGGTCCATAACTTAACCCTTAGCCGTAGTTGGATTAGCTGATGAACAAATTGATCGTGAGTCTGCTGTTGACCGTGGGAATCTCAGGCTTCGCCCATGCTGCCGGTGATGCCGCAGCGGGCCAGGCAAAAGCCGCCGTTTGCGGAGCCTGCCATGGCCCGGACGGCAACAGCATGGCGCCAAACTTTCCAAAACTGGCCGGTCAAGGTGAACGCTACCTGACCAAGCAACTGCACGACATCAAGTCGGGCAAGCGCACCGTTCTGGAAATGACCGGGCTGCTGACCAACCTGAGCGATCAGGATCTGGCCGACATCGCCGCCTACTTCGCCAGCCAGAAAGGCAGCGTCGGCGCCGCCGATCCGAAGATCGTCGCTCGCGGTGAAGCGCTGTTCCGTGGCGGCAACCTCGCCAAAGGCCTGCCAGCCTGCACCGGTTGCCACTCGCCGAATGGCGCCGGCAACGCCGCTGCCGGCTTCCCGCACCTGGGTGGCCAACACGCTCAATACATCGCCAAGCAGCTGACCGATTTCCGCAAGGAAGAAGGCGGCCGTACCAACGACGGCGACACCATGACCATGCAGACCATCGCCAAGCGCTTGAGCGATGAAGATATCGCAGCGGTTTCCAGCTACATTCAGGGTCTGCACTAAGCGCGCCGGATTGGGCGTTGAGCGAGGCTGAATTTCAAAAGATCGCAGCCTTCGGCAGCTCCTACAGGGGTGTTGCGTGATCCAATGCAGGAGTTGATATCTCCTGCAATGTTAACGCTCGATTAATCCGTCGCAGCAAGTATAAAAAGGGTGGCTTTGGCCGCCCTTTTTTGTGGCCGCTGCCGTTACACTACAGAACTCATGCCCGCCAGGATCTGTCTGAAAACAGGTCGCGCGAGGCGACCAAAATTGTCCAGGAGTAAAGCATGCGTAATCTGATCATCAGCGCCGCTCTCGTCGCTGCCAGCCTGTTCGGCGTCACCGCCCAAGCCGCCGAAGCCCCAGCCGCCCCTTACGTGGAACTGGCCAACCCGGTACCGGTTGCAGAGCCTGGCAAGATCGAAGTGGTCGAGCTGTTCTGGTACGGCTGCCCGCACTGCTACGCCTTTGAGCCAGTGATCAACCCGTGGGTTGAAAAACTGCCGTCCGACGTCAACTTCGTGCGTATCCCGGCGATGTTCGGCGGCCCGTGGGACGCTCACGGCCAAATGTTCCTGACCCTGGAAGCGATGGGTGTCGAGCACAAGGTTCACGCGGCGGTTTTCGAAGCCATCCAGAAACAACACAAAAAGCTGACCGACAAGAACGAGATGGCTGACTTCCTCGCCACCCAAGGCGTGGACAAGGACAAGTTCCTCGCCACTTTCGACTCGTTCGCCATCAAAGGTCAGATCGTAAAAGCTCGCGAACTGGCCAAGAAGTATGAAATCACTGGCGTTCCAACCATGATCGTCAACGGCAAGTACCGCTTTGACATCGGCTCTGCCGGTGGTGCCGAACAAGCGCTGCAACTGGCTGACCAACTGGTCGCCAAAGAGCGAGCGGCAACCAAGGCTGCAGCCAACTAAGCGCCGCCCCCGCCATGCGCCGCTGGAAGTCTGAACGCATCGTTGGCCTGCATGATCCGCAGGTCAACGAGCATCACCTGGAGTCCACGGGCCTGCCCGCAGACCAACGTCTGCGCCTGCTCAGTTTCAATATCCAGGTGGGCATCAGCACCGAGCGCTATCGGCATTACCTGACCCGTAGCTGGCAGCACCTGCTGCCGCACAACGGTCGCTCAGGCAATCTGCAAAAGATCGGCGACCTGCTCGGCGACTTCGATCTGGTCGCCTTGCAGGAAGCCGATGGCGGCAGCCTGCGTTCGGGCTACGTCAATCAGGTCGAACACCTCGCCCAGCTCGGCGCCTTCCCTTACTGGTATCAACAACTCAATCGCAATCTCGGCCGACTGGCCCAGCACAGTAACGGCGTGCTCAGTCGTCTGAAACCGTCGGCGATTGAAGATCACCCGCTGCCCGGCCCGAAAGGTCGTGGCGCGATTCTGCTGCGTTTCGGCGAAGGCCCGGAAGCGCTGGTGGTGGTGATGATGCACCTGGCCCTTGGCGCGCGAACCCGCAGCCTGCAACTGGCCTATATTCGTGAGCTGATCGGTGGCTACAAACACCAGGTGTTGATGGGCGACATGAACACTCACGCCAGCGATCTGCTGCAACATTCTCCGTTACGCGATCTCGGCCTGCTGGCCCCGCAGGTGGAAGCGACATTCCCCAGCTGGCGTCCTCAGCGTTGCCTTGATCATATTTTGCTCAGCCCGACCCTGACCCTGGAAAAGGTCGAAGTGCTGGCGCATCCCATTTCCGATCACCTGCCGGTCGCGGTAGAGATTCGTCTGCCGGGTTCGCTCACGGCTGATGCATTGCCCGCGTTGAGTCCTGACCCTCGCGGAACCCCTGAATGAGCGACGAAGCCCAGCGCTGGAAAGAGAAATACCTCAAAAGCATCGAACAACAGGACAAACTCGAACGCCGCTGGGCCGCCAGGCTCGACCTGCTGCGTCGCGGGCTGGTGCGCAGCACATTGGCCGCCGAAGGCACCGACAAAGTCGTTGATCAATGCATGAAAGAGATGCGCGACGTGGTGCGCACCGACGACATGGACGCCGGCCTCGCCGCCCTGCTACCGCGCCTGGAAAAAGCCGTGCTCGACTCCGAGCAACGCCGCGAAACCCGCATCGATCAGGTCAGCACCGCGCTGACAGCGCTGGTGACGCAACTGCAAGCCTTGCCGTTGCCTCGCGAAGTCGCGCAACCCCTGAAAAAATTCGCCAAGCAACTGGATGGCCGCGTCGGTTCAGCGCGGGAAATGCCGCTGCTGCTGAGTGAGCTCAGTGGTTTGCAGGGTAAAGCGTTGAGTCAGTTGGACGCGCCTGCCGAACCTGAGCGACCGGGATTGTTGCAGCGTCTGTTTGGCGGTCGTGACAGCGATGATGCGCCGACAACAGAAGCGCCCGCGCCGGTTCTAGCTGCTCAACCGGTTGCTGCACCCGAGCCTGTAGCGCCTGCCGAAGTCATTGAACCGGTAAAAGCTGCGCCTCCGATCCAGGAAGCCCCTTGCGTTGCGATCACTGAAACACCCGCTACGGCGATTCAGGCAGAACCGGACGTCTTCGCCTTCGTGCCGCCAACCGTCGCCAGCGAAGCCGTCAGCGCTCCAGCAGAAGTCATCGCCGTCGAGCCGGAACCGCAGGTCATTGCCGCCCCTGCCCCCCACGTTGCCTTCAACCCCGACGAACTGATCCACCACAGCGATCCGTCCCCGCTGATCCTCGACAGCCTGCCGCTGCCCGAACCCATCGCCCAGGCACTGGCCGCGATCGACCCGGAACAACCCGAGCAAGACATTCTTTTTTCTCTGCCGGACACCCCGGAGCCTTCCTACAGCTCCGTGGCCAAACACATCGAAGACACCCTGATCGGTCTGCTCGACGACCTGACCCTGCCCGAACGCCATCGCCCGCAAGCCGAGGCGATGCGCGAGCGGCTGAAACACGGCTTGAACTGGTACGAACTGATCCCGATCCTCGATGATCTGGCGACGTTGATGCTGGCGATCACCGACAGCGGTCAGCACGAATTCGAAGCCTATCTGCAACAACTCAACGAACGCCTCGAAGCGTTTCAAAGCAATCTGCAAGCCGCCAGTGATGGCCATGCCGACAACAGCTCGGCGGCGCGGGCGATGGACACGCAAATCCGTGAGCAGGTCGACGGTTTGCAGACCAGCGTGCAGGAAGCGGCGGATCTGGATGACCTCAAGCAAGTGCTGGAGAACCATCTGGAAGGCCTGCTCGGCACCATGGATCAGCACCAGAAGCAGCGCGACGCCCGCGAGCAGGAAGTGGCGACGCGGCTCAAAGGCCTGTCCGAGCGCGTGGCGCACATGGAACAGGAAGCCCAAGGCTTCCGCGAACACCTTGAGGAACAACGCCAGAAAGCCCTGATCGACCCGCTCACCGGCCTGCCCAACCGCGCCGCGTGGAGCGAACGCCTTGAGCACGAAATCAAGCAGTGGCAGCAGCACGGCAACACCCTGAGCCTGGCGATGCTCGATCTCGATCACTTCAAGCGCATCAACGACAACTACGGCCACTTGGCCGGCGACAAGGTGCTGAAAATCATCGCCACCGTGTTGCGCAAACGCCTGCGCGGTTCCGATTTCATTGCGCGTTTTGGCGGTGAAGAGTTTGTGCTGTTGCTGCCGGCCACGCCGCCAGCGCTCGGCGCGAAACTGTTGGAAACGCTGCGCGCAGCGATCGAGGCCTGCCCGTTCCACTTCAAGGGCGAACGCGTGACCATCACCATTTCCATGGGACTGGCATCGTTCAAGGCCGGAGAACACAGCGATCTGGTGCTGAAAAGAGCCGATCAGGCGCTGTACCGGGCGAAAAACGCAGGACGCAATCGGGTCGAGCTCGGCTGAGCAATTTGTTCCATTTTGTTTAAATCCGCCCGCTGACCGTCGAGACGCAAGGCAGTACGTTACACTGTTGCATTACTGTCTTGCGTGTATTGCTCTCAGCCATGAAATTTTTTGCCCTCCTCGCGTCGCTGCTCGTTCTGGTCGGTTGTGCCAGCGCCCCGCGTTACGACATCAGCCACCCTTCGGCCAATTACGACAGCCGCATTCAGTTCGTGATCGTCCATTACACCTCCGCTTCGCTGGAGCGTTCGCTGCAACTGCTGACCCACGGCGAAGTCAGCAGCCATTACCTGATCAGCGATGACAAGAACGCGACCGTCTACAAGCTGATGGATGAAAACCAGCGCGCCTGGCACGCCGGCGAAAGCCAATGGCAGGGCCGCACCTGGCTCAACTCCAGCTCGATCGGCATCGAAATCGTCAACCCGGGCTTCAAAGACACGCCGACCGGCCGCCTCTGGTATCCGTACAGCGAAGCGCAGATCCAAGGGCTGATCGCCCTGCTCAAAGACATCAGCAAACGCAACGGCATCAGCCCGCGCCACATCATCGGCCACAGCGACATCGCGCCGTTGCGCAAACTCGACCCGGGCCCGCTATTCCCGTGGAAGCGTCTGGCTGACGCAGGCCTGGGCCTGTGGCCCAATGAACAAGCGGTGGTACGCCAGCAGGCGCTGTTCAACAGCGGCGAACTGCCGAGCATCAGCTGGTTCCAGGGGCAACTCGCGCACCTTGGTTACGACACGCCGCAGACCGGCGAACTCGACGTCGCCACCCGACATGTCCTCGCCGCATTCCAGATGCACTACCGCCCTTCGCGCTTCGATGGCACCCCGGATGCGCAAACGGCGGCATTGTTGTTGGTACTTAATCAGACAAAATAATGACGCCCGCCCGACGGTCAGGGCGAAATCGCAATCAGCAGCTATAACTCATTGGTAATTCTTCGGATATTCCATATGGTTGCTACCCGAGAGACGCTGCGAAGCTGGTTTTATCGCCCCTGGTTTTTGGCGACGATCGCGGCTGTCCTCAGTGCCAGCCTGCTGATCGCCGGCGGTATGTTCTTTGCGATGCATCAGGTCGAGCAAAGCGAAAGCCGCGAAATGAACGCGCAAGGCGAACGTTTCCTCGCCCGCCTCGAACAATTGTTCGGCCAGTTGCGGGAAAGTCTCGACGACCTCGAAGCACAGCCGTTGCGCAGTTGTGACGGCGACATGATTGCCACCCTGCAGCAAGTCACCTTCAATTATCGCTTCGTCTATGAAGCCGCCTACAGCGATGGCACCCGAACCTGTTCCAACCGTCCGCGTCAGGAAGGTTTGACGGTTGCTCGCCAACCCGACATCAAAGGCCCGACCTACAGCTATTGGCTAAACACCACAACTGAACCCGATGAAAACCGCGCCGCACTGATGCTGGGTCGCGGTAATTTTCGCGTGGCCACTTCGCGCGGACATTTGACCGACATGGTCGACCTGTCGCCCGGCAGCAGCCTGCTGGTGGTGCTCGATCACGGCACGCGAGCAATCCCGGTACTTGGCACAGAGCAGGCCTGGCCGCCAACCGAGCACTGGCCACCGAAAAACCGCGAAGCACTGCAAGTCACGCAAACCCGCCTCGTCTACCGCATGCCCACCGATAACCCGGAATATCAATTGGTGCTGATCTCGCCGCGCAGCGGCATGCACATTCCCGCCGTCTGGTGGTGGATGGTGCCAGCCTGCCTCTTGCTCGGCGCGCTGGCCGGGTTCCTGGTGTTTTTGCTGGTGCGCCAGCGTCAGTCGATAGACGCCGAGCTGCACGGCGCGATTCGCCGTGGCGAGTTGCAGGTGCTCTATCAACCGATCTTCGATCTCGACAGTCGCAACTGCGTCGGCGCCGAAGCCCTGCTGCGCTGGCGGCGCCCGGACGGCACGCTGACCAGCCCTGACCTGTTTATCCCGATGGCGGAGAACACTGGGCAGATCAGGCAGATGACTGACTTCGTTCTCCAGCGATTGCTGGAGCAACTCGGTCAGCTCCTGCGCGCCAACCCACAGCTGTATATCTCGGTGAACCTCGCAGCGTGCGACGTGATGGTGCCGCGCATCGGCCAGGTCATGGCGCGCCTGCTGACCCTGCACCGGGTGGCGGCGCGGCAGATTGCCTTCGAGGTGACTGAACGTGGATTGATCGATGTGGTGGTGGCGCGGGAAAATCTGCAAGCCCTGCGCGATGTCGGCCACCAAGTGCTGATCGACGATTTCGGCACCGGCTATTGCAGCCTCGCCTACCTGCAAACCCTGCCGGTAGACTGCCTGAAAATCGACAAAGCCTTTATCGACGCGCTCGGCCATGACGCCGCCAGCAGCGGCGTTGCCCCGCACATCATTCACATGGCGCAGGCGCTGGATCTGAAGGTGATTGCCGAAGGCATCGAACTGGAATCGCAAGCCGAGTTGCTCAGCAGCGAAGGGGTGAAATTTGGTCAGGGCTGGCTGTTCGCCCATGCCTTGAGCGCGGTGCAGTTTATCGAACTGATCACCCGAGGCCGACGACTCGCTGGCCGTCGCATGGATGACGAAGCCTAGACTGCCAACGCCATGTAGAACTGCGTGCCCTGCCCCGGCCGTGAATACACGCCCATGCGCCCGCCATGCAGCTGGACGATTTCCTTGCACAGCGCCAGACCAAGCCCGGCGCCGCCCTTCTTGCGCCCGACCTGCACGAACGGTTCGAAGATCCGCCCCTGCTGGCCGTAGGCAATCCCTTCGCCGTTGTCTTCGACGCTGATGATCACCCGCTCGCCATGCCGACGGGCCTGCAAACGGATCTGGCCGTCGCGGGCGGTATGGCGCAAGGCGTTGTCGATCAGGTTGTCGAGCACGCGATCGAGTTGCGCCTGATCGGCCTGCAAACGCGGCAACGGGCCTTGCAACTCGACATTGAGGGCAATGCCCTTCGCCGCCGCCGAATCGGCGAACCGCAGCTGCGCCTGTTCGAGCAAATCTTCGATGGAGCACGGTGCCAGCGTCAGTTTCTGCAAACCGTTCTGGTAGCGCGAAAAGTTGAGCAAGTCGTTGATCAACTGCATCAGGCGCTGCATTTCTTCGTTCACGGTGTCGAGCAGATCAGCCTCGCGCGACTCCGGCGGAAATTTCGCCCGTTCGCGGAACAGGCCGAACGCCATGTGCATGCCGGTGACCGGCGTGCGCAATTCGTGGGAAGCACGCAAGACAAACTCACTGCGCACCCGCTCGAAAGCACGCTGCTCGGTGACGTCGTGCAGCACCATCACCGCGCCGAGGATATGCCCTTGGGTGTGGCTGACCGGTGTCAGGCTGTACGTCAGCAGACGCGATTCGCCGTCGACCTCGATACTCAAATCTTCCGGCGCGCGCTCAAGCGTGCCGCCACGCAGCACCAGTTGCAATTGGGCGTCCAGTTCAGGCCTTCCGAGCGCGGTGCCGAGGCCTTGGCCGAGACGATCGTCCTCCCAGCCCAATTGGCGCTGCGCCACTGGGTTGAGGTGTTCCAGATGGCCCTGACGGTCGATCATCAGCAAGCCATCGTCGATGCTGTCGAGCACGGCCTGTAACCGTTGCTGGCCGGCCAGAAGCTCGTCGACGTTGGTCGCTTGGTGCTCGCGCAGTGCTTCGGCCATCAGCCCGAAACGCCGGGACAACAGGTTCACTTCCATCGCTGAGGAAATCGGCAGGGTTACTTCGAAGTTGCCCTGCCCGATGTTATCGGCAGCTTTCGCCAACACCTCGATCGGCGCGCCGAAGCGTCTTGCGATGCCGTGAGCGGTGACAAAACCGATGATCAACACCGCCAGCCCGACCAGCCCCAGCAGGCCGGCAACCAGCAACGCCCGTTCGCGGGCGGCGTGTTGCACGGCATTAATGTTGTCCAGCGCATGCTTGTGCTCGGTGATCAAACCGTTGCGCAGCGCATTGAAGCGTTCCCTGAAGTTGGCATTGCTGCTCAACGCGGTCGCCGGGTCACGGGACAGGTCAAACGCCTGCAGAAAACTTATGTAATCCGCTTTGGCCTGGCTGAAACCGTACTGCCGATCATCATCACCGCGTTCCTGGGCGATGCCTTCATCGAGCAGCTCGAAGTAATGCTGTTTGGACGCTTCGAACGCGGCGTCATCCGGCTTTTCGGCCAACATGAGGATCAGTTGATCACCCAGCGTTTGCCGCATCTTCAGGCCCAGATCAAGGGTGACGAAGTTGTTGCGCAACAGCGCTTCCTGCGAGCCGGCCATCTGCATCACGCTGACCAGCCCGAGCAGAAGCCCGAGCAACGCCACGGTGATCAAGGCGGAAATGCTCAGGAACAACCGTGTGCGCAACTTCATCGCCAGTTTCATCGCCCGGCACTCACAGGTTGTACTGCTTGCGCTTGCGATACAGGGTCGAGGCGTCGATGCCGAGGGTTTTCGCTGCTTGATCCAAGGTGCCGGCGGTGGCGAGAACCGCGCCGATGTGGGCTTTTTCCAACTCATCCAGGCTCAGCGCGGCGCCGACCCGTGGTGCGTTGTTGGCCGGTTGCTCGGCCATGCCGAGGTGGCTGATTTCCACGCGTTCTTGCGGGCAAATGATGCTCGCCCGCTCGACCACGTTGCGCAGCTCACGAATGTTGCCCGGCCAGCGATAACCCAGCAGTGCTTCACGGGCCTCGTCGCTGAAACCGCGTGCAGGACGCGCGTACTCTTTAACGAAGCGCGCCAGAAAGCGATCGGCCAGGGTGAGGATGTCCTCGGCGCGCTCACGCAGCGGCGGCAAATGCAGGGTGATGACGTTAAGGCGATAGAGCAGGTCTTCACGGAAGCGACCGTCGCGCACCATGTCTTCCAGATTGAGGTTGGTCGCCGCGAGAATTCGCACATCGGCGCGACGGGTAACCGGATCCCCTACCCGTTCGTATTCCTTGTCTTGAATAAAGCGCAGCAACTTGGGTTGCAACGTCAATGGAAAATCGCCGATCTCGTCGAGAAACAGCGTGCCGCCGTCAGCTTGATTGACGCGACCCAGCGTGCTTTCACTGGCACCGGTAAACGCGCCGCGACTGTGACCGAACAGCTCGCTTTCCATCAATTCTGCGGTCAGCGACGGGCAGTTGATGGTGACGCAGGATTTCTTCTCACGCTTGCTCCAGCCGTGAATGGCGCGGGCCAGTTCACCTTTACCGGTGCCGGACTCGCCGAGGATAAGAATGTTGGCGTCAGTGCCCGCGACTTGCCGTGCAGTTTCCAGTACGACTTTCATCGCCGGGCTGTGGGAATCGAGCCCGTCCTTCGGCTTGCGGATCTCGCCTTCGAGGGCTTCGAGGCGCGCCGACAGTTGGCGCACTTCCAGTTGTTTGGCGGTGGCCAGACGCAACTGATCAGGGCTGCACGGCTTGACCAGATAGTCGGCAGCACCGGCCTGGATCGCATCTACAGCGGTATCAACAGCGGAATGCGCGGTGACGATCACCACGCGCATCCACGGCGCCTGAATGCGCATTTGCGCGAGTACATCGAGACCGTTGTCTTCACCCAGACGCAAATCGAGGAAACACAGGTCGAAGACCTGGCGTTGCAGCAGTGCGTCGGCCTGAGCGGCGCTGTTGGCCGTGGCCACCGTATAGCCTTCGTCTTCGAGGCAATAACGGAAGGTTCGCAGGATGGCGGATTCATCATCCACCAGCAGAATGCGGCCTTGTTGCTCCGTGGCAGATTCCATTTTTCCTACGCTCCATAAAGATTGGTCTTGGGTTAGTCCCGGAAAAATCGGGCAAGTTGCATGGTTGATTCTGAACGATGCGAGCCATAGGAGGGTAGCTCTCTCCAGCCTTCAGGGCCAATACGTTGATTTTGTTGATTTTTTAAACAAACAGCGATTTGCAGGGGATTCCCTGCGTCCTTTTCTGACATCCAAGACCTCAACTCAATTCCATAAGAATGAATTCTCCTACGAAATAATCGTGCGGTTTGCACGACCGTGGAAGAGCCATCGTGCAGGATGCGTCGCGAAAGATTTTCAGATCGATCGTAACCTATTGTTTTTATTGGTTTTTTAATCAAATAAAAAACTGGCATGCAGTCTGCAATATCTCTATCAGCCCGGGCAGATCAGAACTGCCCTAACCGAATAAGAGAGTGAGGAACCCAGGATGACTCGCCAACGTGCCGCCCAAGTGCGTATCTCGCCACTGCATATCCAGCAAGGTCTGTTTGGCGTACTTGCGCTGCTGATCACCCTGATCGCTTGCCAGCAATACCTGCGCTGGGAAAACGCCCAGCAGCCAGAGGCACCGCTGATCTCGATACAGCACGCGACACAGAGCCATTTCAGCGCTGTCAGCAGCGCCCAGGAAGACAGTGCGCCGATGCGCATGATGTCGGTCGACCAGGCGGAGCCACTGGATCAGCTGCCACGCGAAGAGCGCTGGGTTTTCTGATCGATCTGATTTTACAAATTCGGGCGCGCAGCGCCGGAACACGCCACACCCCTAAATAGAGAAGTAAGGAGAATCACCATGTTGAGCTGGGCAATTACATTCTTGATCATTGCCATCATCGCTGCAGTACTGGGCTTCGGTGGTATCGCGGGCACCGCCACGGGTATCGCCAAGATTCTCTTTGTCGTGTTCCTGGTGATGTTCATCGCTTCCTTCTTCTTTGGCCGTCGCGGCCGAGGTTAACGATGAATGCTTTAAAAGCATTGGCAGCCGCCCTGCTTCTGGGCGGTAGTGCCATGGCGATGGCGGCCAACGACGGCCAGACGCGGGTCAACGAACTGCTCAGTTCCGACCCGCAGTATCGGGAAACGTGGGAAGGCGTGGTGAAGAAGGAAGAGCGCCTGCCGGAATGGGTGATGAACCTCTCCGGTACACCTGACCAACAGATGAATGCCGTCACTGAAGACGGCGACAAGTATCTGGTTGGGCCGCTCTGCGAATCGCAGGACAAGTGCCTCAACCACCGCTTGATCGTCGCGTTCAGTTTCGACAAGAAAGATGCATACGCCATGCTCGTCGATGTGCCTGAAGGACTGCCGGCCGACAAGTCGCCCACGCGACATGCCACTTACCGCTTCCTCGGCAAACCCGATCAAGGCATGCAGGATCTGCTGATGGAAACCCTGAAGAAAGATCCGAACTGGTATTGAACATGAAGGCAGCAGCCCTGCTGCCTTCCTTTGCACCGAGCCGAGGAGGCTCGGCGCATGACCAAGGGGCCGGGACGTTCTGACTGTTACAGGGTCGGAGTGACCTACGGGTACAGGGAGTGCCTGCGAGAGGGCCGGGTCAGGGCACGTCAAAGCTGCGACGCAGGTTCGCCAACCCCCAGTGGTTCGACGGACTTGCGCTGAGCTTCATCCTCAGCAAAAAACCATCAAAACATTGATCCAGAGCGACCTGCTCATGCTTTTTTGCGACCAGACTGCGCGCGAAAACATTACGCGGTGTTTCCGGGCGACCGTATATCGAGAAAGAAGACTTCTATTCAAGAGGACTTCTAGTCTTCCTGCGTAGGCTTTTTCCTCAAATTTCTGTCGATTTTTCCTGATTAAAAAACCACCAACCCAGGCTGTGATGGCCGGTTCACGGCAGTTATGCCGGCCGAAATGTCGCAATCGAACCGGTTGGGACGCCAGTTTCATTTAAAAAAGCTCATGCCGATTCGGCATAGGGTAGGCGTTTACGGCATTAGACGGCGCAACCTTGCATCGGAATAGTTGCGCCTTTTTTCGCCTGCCGGAGAGCCGTGAATACGCGCTTCGGGGCACCTTATACGGAGGCAGATGCAAAGACTTTTCCGCTAAAAAGCGTTCCAGTTCCTGCATGTGCCTGAGTCAAACGCAAGTAAGGGTAAAGATAATGAAGAAGGCAAAACTCAGCCTCGCCTGGCAGATCCTCATCGGTCTGGTTTTGGGGATTGCAATTGGGGCGTTGCTCAACCACTTCAGTGCCGAAAAGGCCTGGTGGATCAGCAATGTCTTGCAACCGGCAGGCGATATCTTTATCCGTCTGATCAAGATGATCGTGATTCCGATCGTCATCTCTTCCCTGATCGTCGGCATTGCTGGCGTGGGCGACGCCAAGAAACTCGGGCGTATCGGCCTGAAAACCATCATCTACTTCGAAATCGTCACGACCATCGCCATCGTTGTCGGCTTGCTGTTGGCCAACCTGTTCCATCCGGGTGCCGGCATTGACATGAGCACGCTGGGCACAGTGGACATCTCCAAGTACCAGGCGACTGCCGCCGAGGTACAGCATGAACACGCGTTCATCGAGACCATCCTTAACCTGATTCCGTCGAACATCTTCGCGGCCATGGCTCGCGGCGAAATGCTGCCGATCATCTTCTTCTCAGTGCTGTTCGGTCTCGGTCTGTCGAGCCTGCAGTCGGATCTGCGCGAGCCGCTGGTGAAGATGTTCCAAGGCGTTTCGGAAAGCATGTTCAAAGTCACCCACATGATCATGAACTATGCGCCGATCGGCGTATTCGCTCTGATCGCGGTGACCGTGGCCAACTTCGGCTTCGCCTCGCTGGTGCCGCTGGCCAAACTGGTGATCCTGGTTTACTTCGCCATCGCTTTCTTCGCCTTCGTGGTGCTGGGCCTGATCGCCAAGATGTTCGGTTTCTCGGTGTTCAAGCTGATGCGCATCTTCAAGGATGAGCTGGTGCTGGCCTACTCCACCGCTTCCTCGGAAACCGTGCTGCCACGCGTGATCGAGAAGATGGAAGCCTACGGCGCACCGAAAGCCATCTGCAGCTTCGTGGTACCGACCGGTTACTCGTTCAACCTCGACGGTTCGACTCTGTATCAGTCGATCGCGGCAATCTTCATCGCGCAGCTGTATGGCATCGACTTGTCGATCAGCCAGCAACTGTTGCTGGTGCTGACCCTGATGGTCACCTCCAAAGGCATCGCCGGTGTGCCGGGCGTGTCCTTCGTGGTGCTGCTGGCTACCCTGGGCAGCGTCGGTATTCCGCTGGAAGGTCTGGCGTTCATCGCCGGTGTCGACCGCGTCATGGACATGGCCCGTACCGCGCTGAACGTGATCGGTAACGCACTGGCCGTGCTGGTTATCTCGCGCTGGGAAGGCATGTACGACGACGCCAAGGGCGAGCGCTACTGGAACTCCCTGCCACACTGGCGCACCAAGACCAAACTGCCAGCGGGCGAAATCTCCAAGAACTGATTGCTGAGACCTGTGGAAATCGGCTTTTCTGTGGGAGCGAGCCTGCTCGCGAAGGCGGTATGTCATTAAGCATTGATGTGACTGACAGGACGCTTTCGCGAGCAGGCTCGCTCCCACAGGGGATGTGAGCCAAGCCACAAAAGATGCGCACACAAACCCCGGAGAAATCCGGGGTTTGTCGTTTCTGGCCACGCCGTTATCATTCGCCGCATTCTTCGGGGGATTTGACTGATGCTTAATGGCCTGTGGCTTGGCTTCTTCATCGTGGCAGCCGTGTCGGCGCTGGCGCAGTGGCTGATCGGCGGCAACGCCGGGATCTTTGCGGCGATGGTGGAGAGCATTTTTGCCATGGCCAAGCTCTCGGTCGAAGTCATGGTGCTGCTGTTCGGCACCCTCACCCTGTGGCTGGGTTTCCTGCGCATCGCCGAAAAGGCCGGAATCGTCGACTGGTTGGCGAAAGTCCTCGGCCCGCTGTTCCTGCGGCTGATGCCGGAAGTCCCGGCCGGTCACCCTGCCCTTGGCCTGATCACCCTGAACTTCGCCGCCAACGGTCTGGGCCTCGACAACGCCGCCACGCCTATCGGCCTGAAAGCCATGAAGGCGCTGCAGGAGCTCAATCCCAGCGCGACCATCGCCAGTAACGCGCAAATCCTCTTCCTGGTGCTCAACGCCTCCTCCCTGACCCTGCTGCCGGTAACGATCTTCATGTACCGCGCCCAGCAAGGCGCGCCGGATCCGACGCTGGTGTTCCTGCCGATCCTGCTGGCGACCAGTTGCTCGACGATTGTCGGCTTCCTCTCGGTAGCATTCATGCAGCGCCTGCGGATCTGGGATCCGGTGGTGTTGGCTTATCTGATTCCCGGCGCGCTGGTTCTCGGCGGCTTTATGGCGCTGCTGGGCACGCTGTCGGCGACGGCGTTGGCGGGATTGTCGTCGATCCTCGGCAATCTCACGCTGTTCGGATTGATCATGTTGTTTCTGATCATCGGCGCGTTGAGGAAAGTGAAGGTTTACGAAGCGTTCGTTGAAGGCGCCAAAGAAGGTTTCGACGTTGCGAAGAATCTGCTGCCGTATCTGGTGGCGATGCTCTGCGCGGTGGGCGTGCTGCGTGCTTCCGGGGCGCTGGATTTTGGACTGGACGGTATTCGCCATCTGGTCGAATGGGCCGGTTGGGACACGCGGTTTGTCGATGCGTTGCCGACGGCGATGGTCAAACCATTCTCCGGCAGTGCGGCGCGGGCGATGCTGATCGAGACGATGAAAACCTCGGGCGTCGACAGCTTCCCGGCGCTGGTCGCGGCGACGATTCAGGGCAGTACTGAAACGACGTTCTATGTGCTGGCGGTGTATTTCGGCGCGGTGGGGATCCAGCGCGCAAGGCATGCGGTGGGGTGTGCGTTGCTGGCGGAATTTGCCGGCGTGGTCGGCGCGATCTTCGTCTGCTACTGGTTCTTCGGCTAAACACAATTCCAAACTGTAGGAGTGAGCCTGCTCGCGAAAGCGGTGGGTCAGCCCCCAATAAAGTTAACTGATACACCGCCTTCGCGAGCAAGCCCGCTCCCACAGGGGTTTTGTGTGGGGCTTAGGGTTTTGGGGGGCCAGTGCTACTGCTACTGGTTCTTCGGCTGAACACAATTCCAAACTGTAGGAGTGAGCCTGCTCGCGATAGCGGTGGGTCAGCCCCCAATAAAGTTAACTGATACACCGCCTTCGCGAGCAAGCCCGCTCCCACCGGGGTTCTGTGTGGGGCTTAGGGTTTTGGGGGGCCAGTGCTACTGCTACTTGTTCTTCGGCTAAGCACAATTCCAAACTGTAGGAGTGAGCCTGCTCGCGATAGCGGTGGGTCAGCCAGCAATAATGTTGACTGATACACCGCCTTCGCGAGCAAGCCCGCTCCCACAGAGGTTTTGTGTGGGGCTTAGGGTTTTGGGGGGCCAGTGCTACTGCTACTGGTTCTTCGGCTAAACACAGATCAAATGTGGGAGCGGGCTTGCTCGCGAAAGCGGCGGGTCAGCCCCCAGTAAAGTTAACTGATACACCGCCTTCGCGAGCAAGCCCGCTCCCACAGGGGTTTTGTGTGGGGCTTAGGGTTTTGGGGGCCAGTGCTACTGCTACTGGTTTTTCGGCTGAACACAGATCAAATGTGGGAGCGGGCTTGCTCGCGAATGCGGTGGGTCAGCCAGCAATAATATTGACTGATACACCGCTATCGCGAGCAGGCTCACTCCTACAGGGGTTCTGTGTGGGGGTTAGGGTTTTGGCGGGGCCAGTTTTTGGCCTTGATCTACGGCCCACGCGACAACCTTCGCGGTCAGGCGATCACTGGCCTGGCCAAAACCGGCGACCACCGCCGGCACCTGCACATCACTCAGCGGCTGGCGCTCTTCAAAGCGGCGACTGGCGAGAATCCGTTGGTCATAACCGCGCACCAGCAACGCATCGACCCGCACCACAACGCTGGCCTGCGTGCCCTGATATTCGGTCTGAAACGCCTGCAAACTCCCGCCCAGTTCCAGATCCGCAGCAAAGTTGCTGTCATCCGTGCTCAGCAACGTCACCCGTCCATCACGCTGAAAGCCGTCGAGCAAGCGATTACGCACCAGCACCGGCGCCGGATCGCTCCAGCGCGAAGCCTTGTAACTACTGATCACATCGCCCTGCGGAATCACCGCGATGTTCGAGCGGTTCAGCGCTTCGCTGGACTGCAATTTATTCAAGCGTAACGACCAGGTCTGAGCCGCCGCCGAACGGGTCGAGGCGGGCGCCTGTGCGGCTGGCAAGCGATACACATCCGACGGTTCGGACTTGGGCAGGATCGAGCACGCACTGATCAAGGTGAAGCCAACGAGGAGGGCGAGGCGAGTCAGCTTCATGGCGTGAATTCCTTGTTCTTGTCACGGCCCAGCAGGTAGCCGCTAGGGTTGGCCTCAAGGCGTTGCGAGATGGCGCGCAGCGAGGTCAGCGTCTCACGCAGTTCGCGGATCGCCGGGGCCAGGCCATTGAGGCCCTGCATGCCGTTGTCGAGGGAGTTTTCGTTTTTGTTGAGCAGGGCGCTGATCGTCGTGGTGCTTTGCTCCAGCGACTTCATCGCCTGCTCGGCGCTGCCCAGCGCTTGTTTGCCCTGATCGTTGAGCAAGCCGTTGGCGTTGCGCATCAGCAACGAGGTCTGTTCGAGCATGCTGCCAGCCTGTTTGCCGACCGTCGCCAGTTGCTGCATGGCCTGTTTGATGTCGCCGCGTTGATCGTTGATGGTGCCGGTGGTTTGCTCCAGATGCGCGAGGGTTTTGCTGACGCGCTCGACGTTCTCTGGGGAAAACATCTGATTGGCGTTCTGCAGCAGCGCGCTGATGCCGGTCATCAAATCGTTGCTGTCATTGAGCAAACGCGAGATCGGCGAAGGCGAGGCGACGATCAGCGGCAGCTTACCGTCATGCCCACGCAGTTTCGCGCTCTGCGGCGTGCCACCGCTGAGCTGGATGATCGACGTGCCAGTGATCCCGGCCAGCGCCAGTTTCGCCTGGGTGTCTTCTTTGACCGGGGTGTCACCGGCCAGACGAATCCGCGCCAGCACCCGGCGTGGATCCTGCGGATCGAGGCGCAGGCTGATCACGTCGCCGACCTTGATCCCGCTGTACTGCACCGAACTGCCTTTGGACAGGCCGCTGACCGCCTCGTTGAAGACGATTTCGTAATCCTTGAATTCGGTGTCGACGCTGGACTTGGCCAGAAACAGACCGAAGAGCAGGGCGCCTGCCACCACAATCACGGTGAACAGGCCGATCAACACATGATGCGCTCGGGTTTCCATGTCAGACCTCGTTGAGCAATTTGGCGGCGTCCAGCGCCGAGCGGCCGCGCGGGCCGTGGAAGTATTCGTGAATCCAGGCGTCGTCGGTCTCCGAAACGACGTCGATAGGGCCGGCGACCAGCACTTTCTTCTGCGCCAGCACCGCCACGCGATCGGTGATGGTGTAGAGCGTGTCGAGGTCGTGGGTCACCAGAAACACGCTGAGACCGAGCGCATCGCGCAGGGTCAGGATCAATTGGTCGAATTGCGCGGCGCCAATCGGATCGAGGCCGGCGGTGGGCTCATCGAGAAACAGAATGTCCGGATCCAGCGCCAAGGCCCGGGCCAGAGCGGCGCGCTTGATCATGCCGCCGGACAGCGACGAAGGATATTTATCCGCTGCCGACAATGGCAACCCGGCCAGCGCCAGCTTCACGGCGGCCAAATGTTCGGCGTCGTTGCGGCTGAGGCCGGCGTGTTCAATGAGGGGCAGGGCGACGTTCTCGGTCACCGTCAGCGAGGAAAACAGCGCGCCTTTCTGGAACAAGACGCCGAAGCGTCGTTCAACCATCGAACGCTCGTGCTCCGACAGACTCGGCAGGTTCTTGCCGAACACTTTGACGATACCTTCGCTGGGCCGACGCAGGCCAACAATGCTGCGCAGCAAAACCGATTTGCCGCTGCCGGAACCGCCGACCACGGCGAGGATTTCGCCTTTGTATAAATCCAGATCGAGGTTTTCGTGCACGCTCTGGCTACCGAAGCGATTGCACAGGCCACGGACTTCGATCACCGCCTCCGAGGGCGCGCGGGGTAGACGACTCACCAGCCCATCTCCATGAAGAACAGTGCGGCGACCGCGTCGAGCACGATCACTACGAAAATCGACTGCACCACGGCAGACGTCGTGTGCGCGCCGACCGACTCGGCGCTGCCGCTGACCTTGAAGCCTTCCAGGCAACCAATCGCGGCAATGATGAAGGCGAAAATCGGCGCTTTTACCAAGCCGACCAGAAAGTGCTGCACGCCGATGTCCGACTGCAGCAGCGTAAGGAACATCGCCGGCGAAATATCCAGCGACACCGCGCAGACCACACCGCCGCCAATGATCCCGCAGAGCATCGCCAGAAAGGTCAACATCGGCAGCGCCACCAGCATCGCCAGCACGCGCGGCACCACCAGCAGCTCCATCGGGTCGAGGCCGAGGGTGCGGATCGCGTCGATTTCCTCGTTGGCCTTCATCGAGCCGATCTGCGCGGTGAAGGCACTGGCGGTGCGCCCGGCCATGAGGATCGCCGTCAGCAGCACGCCAAATTCACGCAGGAACGAGAAACCGACCAGATCCACGGTAAAAATCGTCGCGCCGAAACTGGCCAGCACCGTCGCGCCGAGGAACGCCACCACCGCGCCGACCAGAAAGGTCAGCAACGCCACGATCGGTGCGGCGTCGAGGCCGGTCTGTTCGATGTGCGCGATCATTGGCGTAATGCGCCAGCGCTTGGGCCGGAACAGGTTGCGAGCGATGGTTTCCAGAATCAGGCCGACGAAGCCGAGCAGTTGCAGGGTGTCCTGCCAGACCGTATCGACCGCACGACCGATGCGCGTGAGCAATTGCACGCTGACGCTGATTTCCGCTTCCTTGATCGGCACGCAGAAATCGGTCATCGAGCGATACACGGTTTGCAGCAACGCGCGATCGGCGGTGGAAATCGTGCAATCAGGGTGCTCGGCCGATTTACCGAGGCGCTCGGAGCCGAGCAGTTCGACCAGCAGCGAAGCGCCAGCGGTATCGAGGGCGCCGAGGCTGTTGAGGTCAATCGGGGTGTTGGCGTCGTATTGGCCGTGGAGCTTTTCGCTGAGGGTCTTGAGCTCGGCGTAATGGGCAAGCGTCCAGTCCCCGGTCACGCGCAGGCGGGCAGGGCTGATCGACGTGTCCAGTTGGGCATTGCCGCTGATCGAACTGCTGGTCATAAGCTCCGTGCTTTTCGGCTGATTACGCTGGGATAGGTAATAGCACGAACCGGACTACTTTTCTTTGATGGCTGTGCTGTCGGTGATTTCGAAGCGCAGCACCCCAATCACCTGGCCATCCTCGGTCAACACGCGCACCTGCCATTTGCCCGCCGGGTTGCCGGGGAAATTCTGCTTGTGCGTCCACGCCCGGTAGCCTTCCTTGCGCCCGCCATGAATGTCGAGCGGGATGCGGTCGACCTCTTTGCCGTTGAACTGCCAGACGTGATAAATCCGCTCATCGAGGCCGCGTGGCGCGTTGATCGCGGTGTAGGCGTAGAGGCCATCGCCACGAATCTGCTCGGCGCTGACCGTGTCGAGGCTGGCGCCGGGGGTGCGATCCTGCAATTGCGTGCTGATCGCCACGTCGGTCATCCACAGCGTCGCCGGCGGCACCCACGAACGCAGCACCCAACCGACGCCACCGATGCCGACGGTGATGCACAGAATCGCCAGCGCGTTGCGCACCGTGCGGATCGGGAAGATCGACGCCAGACTCGGGAACGACAACAGCACGGCAATACCCAGCGCCCACTTGAAACTCTGCGAGGTGGTCAGGTGCATGATCACCGGCAACGCGGTGAGCAGGGCGGCGAACAGGGTCAGGGTGTGCAACGCGAGGAACGCCCAGCGCCGTGGCGCCAGCCATTTGTAGTAGAGCGGATCGACGATGGAGATCAGTGCCGCGACGCTGAGCAGGCCGGTGAAAACCAATTGACCGCTGTTCCACGTCGTGGTGATAAAGAAGAACGGCAGGACGAAAAACAGACTTTCCTGGTGGATCATTTGCGTTGCGTAACGCAGCAACGGCTGGGGAATTTCCCGTTTGAAGATGCGGGTGAACAGGCCGGTGAGGGTGTTTTCCAGCATCAGCCAGATCCAGCTGAGCAGCATGATCACCGTGATCCAGCTCGCCAGCCCTTGCTGACGATCGACCATGATGAAACTGCCGACCCCGGAGATGAAACCACCGAGCGCAATGACCCCGGGATAGCGCTTCATCAGTTCGAGAATGCGCTGGATCAAGAGCTGTATTTTCGGCATGTCGGGGTTCACAACGCTGTAGGAAAAATCCCGGAAAGGTTACCGCCGCCTAGCCCCTGTGGCGAGGGGATTTATCCCCGTTGGGCTGCGAAGCAGCCCCAAACCCTGCAACTCGATTCATCCAGACAAAATGCATTCGCAGGATTTACGACGGCTGCGCCGCCGAACGGGGATAAATCCCCTCGCCACAAGAACCTCATCATCACAACATGGTATTGCATGTAATTGTATGGACTCGCCCAAGCCGAGGCGTCTGTGCGCCACGGTGGCATTCTTATAGAAGCCAACGACAGCGAGGGCGAGGCCATGAAAAAGCATACGACGAACAATCAGTCTTTGTCAGCCGATGTGTCGGCATGCTCCACCGTTGCGGTGGATCTTGCCAAAAGGGTTTTCCAGGTGGCCGGGGAAGATGCCCTCGGCATGGTGATATTCGAGGAGCGAATCAAGTCACGAGAAGCCTTTCAGGTATTTCTCCGTGAGCTTCCCCCAAGCGTGACGGTGTTGGTAGAAACCGGGCCCGGTGCTCAAGCATGGGCACGGTTGCTGCAAATGCAGGGTAATTGCGTTCGCATCCTGCCCGCTCAATTGGTTGCCAGTCATCGCAGTGGCCCGAAAAATGATCGCAACGATGCTTTGGCTATTTTGCGTGCCGGCCGCGACTGCAAAATCTCGGCGGTGCCGATCAAGAGTGCAGCGGCGTTGGCGATGCAGGCTTTGCATAGGGCCCGTCAGGGATATGTGCGGCGGCGCACTGCGGTCGGTAATCAGATGCGCGGTTTACTGCTCGAACATGGCGTGGCCATGGCGCAGGGCGAAATTGCGAATAGCCAGCTCGTGCCTCGAATACTGGAGGATGCCACTCAACCGCTGCCCGATCTGCTGCGCGAACTGATCGCCGAGCTGCTGGGCGAATGGGGTCATTTGGGCGATCGCGTCAACGTACTGACCGGTCGACTGGAAGCGGCAGCGAAGGAGGACGAGACGGCGAAACGGCTGATGACGGTGCGCGGTGTTGGCCCGATCATCGCCACGGCGCTGATAGCCAAGCAGACCGAGCCTGAACGCTTTGCCAACGCGCGCTTGTTCGCTGCGTACTTCGGATTGGTGCCGAACCAGCACAGTTCTGGCGAGAAGACCCGACTGGGCGGGATGAGCAAGCGTGGTGATGCGTATTTGCGCAGCCTGACGATTCAGGGCGCTCATGCTGTTTTGAGACAGATACGACCGGATTCAGAGCAGCCGGACGACAAGCGTCTCCAGCGCTGGATCAACCGACTAGGTCGCAAGGAGGCTGCGGTGCGATTGGCCAATCGCAATCTTCGGATTCTCTGGGTGCTGCTGCAAAACGATCAAATATATCGTCGCCAGCCAGGCAACGGCCAGGAGGCGACGATGAGTCACTGATAAAAGAGTTCTGCCACCGAGGCGCTAAGCCGCTTCAACCCATGCTAAGAACATTGACCCCAGGTCAGACCGTCGCGAATTGATGCCTGAGCTCCTACTGGCCCTTGAGGCCTTACTGTAATCGGCATATCGCGAGCTTACCCAATGTTGGCCAGAAGCCGCTTAACGCTTCCTCGAATAGGCCTTATACATAGATGCAACCGGGTAGCAGTGTTCAAAAACAGGTTGAATGGTGGGGCGAGTCCATACATAGGAGCTGCCGAAGGCTGCGATCTTTTGATCTTCAACCCCGCTTACGATGCAAGCGCCAGCCGATCAGGATCAATAGCACCAAGCCCAAGCCACCCGCACTCAACCACAACACCTGATCATCACTGATCAACGGCTTCTCGATCCGCAAATACCCCGGCTGCAACAGCAACTCACGCATGGCCTTATTCGCCGCTTCCAGCGTCACCCCTTGCAGCTCGCGCGCCGGGTTGGCGAAGCGACCGTCCTCGTAGTCGCTCAGGGCACTCCAGTAATAATCCGCCATCGCGCTATTACCCTGCACCGCCCACGCCTGGTGGGCGATGGATGCCTGTTTGATGCGGGCAAAAGTCGCCGGGTCGAGACCGTTTTTCAGCAGGTCGGCTTTGAGGTCTTCGAGCACCTGGATGGCTTCGTCGACGTCATCGCGATCAAGATCAGCGTTCAGGCTCATGAACCCGACACCACCAAACACTTCGCGCTCAGCCCACGGCCCGTACGACAAACCGTGGTTGAGGCGGATCTGCCGGTACAGCGCCCAGTCCAGATAATCCTTGAGGATGTCGAACGTCTCGTCGTACTGATCGTCAATCACCGGTTCCGGCACCAGCCAGTGCAGCTTAGCGCTGTCGCCGATAAAGCCACGGGTGAGGGTGCGTTCATGGGCGGCGCTGGTGCGGATGTCCGGCAGCGGTCGATGCTCGCTCGGCTCAACCGCTTCGAGCGCGCCCCAGGCGCGTTCGAGATAGGCCGGCAGCAGTTTGTCGAGTTCACCGACGACGATCAGGGTCATGTTGTTCGGCGCGTACCAGGCTTTGCGCACCTTCTCCAGTTGCTCTTGGGTCAGGTGGCCGACCTCGGCGCGTTGCGGGCATTTCAGGCCCAGTTCGACCGCGAGCTGATTGCTCGCGGTGTGGCCGAGATCCTGGCGGTCGAGGAAGCGTTGCAGACGCGTGTAATGGCCGCCGTCCTCGCGCTCGACCACGCGTTTGGCGGCGTTGATCGCGTTTTCGTCGATGCGTGTTTGCGTGAGCAAATCGAGCAGCAGGTCGAGCACCTTGCGCTGGTTTTTCGCCGGGGCTTCGATGACGAACGTGGTGTCGGCGTTGCTGGTAAAGGCGTTCCAGTCACCGCCCAGTGCCTGCATGCGTTCCTCTAAACCACCTTCGCCGGTGGCGTCGATGCCGCTGAACAGCAGATGCTCGAGCAGGTGCGGCAACTCTTTGTCGTCGCAATCAAAATCATCGAGGCCGACGCCGACCACCAAGCGGATCGCCACATGCCCGCGTTCGGTGCCGGGTTTGAGCAGCAACTGCAAACCGTTGGGCAGCGCATAGCCTTCGACCTGAAAGCGATCCAGGGCGAAGACGGGCAGGGAACCGAGCAACAGACAGGCGAACAACAGGCAACGCATAACAGGCTTCCATACGGCTGATTTGGAGATCCGTGTCGTCAGTCAGGGCCCCATCGCGAGCAGGCTCACTCCTACATTTGGAATGCGTCCCCCTGTAGGAGTGAGCCTGCTCGCGATAGCGGCCTGAAGGCTGAATCAATGTAACTGACTAAACCCAGCCGTAAAACGTTCAAGGCGAATGCGTGATGTCGGCAATATCATCCGACGCCAGCGCCCCGGTGTCCGCCGTTTCCAGCACCACATACGCACTGCCGCAAAACAGCGAATTCAAACGCTTCATGTCAGCAATCAACTCCAGGTGCAGCGAACTGGTCTCAATACTCTGCACAATCTTGCGTTGCAAACGGCTGACATGCGCGTGGGCCAAACGGCGTTCCTGCGCGCGGAAGCGGCGTTTTTCACGCAGCAATTGGCGAGCACTTTCACGATCACCGCTGAGAAACACCGACAGCCCCAAACGCAGGTTGGAGATCAATTGCTGCTGCAGCCCGGCCAGATCCTCCAGACCTTCTTCGGAGAACGAGCGGCGCTGCGAGGTTTTCTGCTGCTGGATCTTGCGCAGCATGCGTTCGATCAAATCGCTAGCAAGCTTCAGGTTGATCGCCAGTTCGATGATCTCGGCCCAGCGTCGACTGTCTTGCTCGCCGAGGTCTTCGCGCGGCATCTGCGCCAGGTAGAGCTTGATCGCGCTGTACAGCGATTCGATGTCGTCGGTCTGCCGGCGGATTTCCTGAGTGACGGCGGTTTGCTTGCCGCGCAGCACATCGAGGGTGGCGTCGAGCATGTTCTCCAGCAGATCGCCCATGCGCAGGGTTTCCCGCGCGGCGTTGGCCAGCGCCAGACTCGGGGTGACCAGCGCGGTGGCGTCGAGGTGACGCGGTTTGGCGGTGCCGTTGAGCTCCGGCCGCTCCGGCAGCAGCCAGGCGCAGAGTCGCGCCATCGGGCCGACGCTCGGCAGCAGAATCAGGCAGCGCGCGGTGTTGTAGAGCAGGTGGAAGCCGATGACCATTTCCTGCGGGCTGAAATCGAGGCTGTCGATCCAGTGCACCAGCGGGTCGAGCACCGGGATGATCAGCAGCAGGCCGATCAGTTTGTACAACAGACTGCCCAACGCCACTTGCCGGCCAGCGGCGTTCTGCATGCTGGTGCTCATGAACGCCAGCACGCCGCTGCCGATGTTGGCGCCGATCACCAGACCGATCGCCACCGGCAGACTGATCACCGCTGCGCCGGCCAGTGTGGCAGTGAGCAGCACGGCGGCGAGGCTGGAGTAGGAAATCATCGCGAACAGCGCGCCGACCAAGGCGTCGAGAAGGATATCGCCGGTCAGCGAGGCGAAAATCACCTTCACGCCCTGAGCGTGGGTGATCGGCGCGGCGGCCTCGACGATCAGTTGCAGCGCGAGAATGATCAGGCCGAGACCGATCGACACCCGGCCCATTTGCCCGAGCCGCGTCTGTTTGCGCGACAGAAAGAAAATCACCCCGAGAAAAATAAGCAGCGGCGACAGCCACGACAGGTCGAAGGTCAACACCCGCGCCATCAGCGCGGTACCGACGTCGGCACCGAGCATGGTCGCCAGCGCCGGGGTCAGCGCCATCAGGCCCTGGCCGACGAAGGAGGTGACGAGCATGGCGGTGGCGTTGCTGCTCTGCACCATGGCGGTCACGAGGATGCCGGCCACGAACGCGAGCCAGCGCTTGGACATGTTCTGGCCAATCACATGGCGCAGATTGGTGCCGTATACCCGCAGGATGCCGGTTCGAACGATGTGCGTGCCCCAGATCAGCAGGGCGACGGCGGAAAGCAGATTGAGCAGGGTGAGCATGCAGACCCCCTGTAATAGCAGTGCCCCAAAGGAGCAAGTTGACGGTACCGCGCGGTTTCTACGTTTTTGATACTTAAGCTGTAGTTGGCTAACGGACTGGGCGCCAGCATTGCACAGCTAAAGTGTTGATTGAAACAAAAGTGTCATGAAAAGCGCTTCATGCACCTCTCAGATTTCCAATCCACCAATGATCCTGTGGCGAGGGGATTTATCCCCGATGGGTCGCGCAGCGGCCCCCGTTGTTTAAGCCAAAAGCAGGGGACTGCTGCGCAGTCCATCGGGGATAAATCCCCTCGCCACAGGTTTTTGCGGGTACAAAAAAGTCTGGATATCGCCCAAAACAAATGTGGGAGCGAGCCTGCTCGCGAAAGCGGTGGATCAGTCAACATTGCTGTCGGCTGACACTCCGTCTTCGCGAGCAGGCTCGCTCCCACAGGGGTAATGCGTATTGCCGGACTACCGGGTTACTGGCCCGGGATGTCCTTGCGCAGTTTCACCGGGTCTTGCTGCTTTTTCTTACGGGCAATCGCGCCGCGCAGTTTGATGTTGATCGCCTCAACCGCCAGCGAGAAGCCCATCGCGAAGTAGACGTAGCCTTTCGGTACATGCACGTCGAACGACTCGGCAATCAGCACGGTACCGACCACCAGCAGGAACGACAGCGCGAGCATCTTCAGCGACGGGTGCTTGTCGATGAATTCGCTGATCTTGCCCGACGCCAGCATCATCACCAGCACCGCCACAACAATCGCCGCGACCATCACCGGCACGTGCGAAACCATGCCGACAGCAGTGATCACCGAATCCAGCGAGAAGACGATGTCGATGATCGCAATCTGAATGATGGTGTAGAGGAAGTTGCCGCCCTTGCCGCCGGGGGTGTCGTCGCTTTCGTCTTCACCTTCCAGCGCGTGATACATCTCCTGCGAGCTCTTCCACAGCAGGAACAGACCACCAAAGAACAGGATCAGGTCGCGACCGGAAATGCCCTGGCCGAACACTTCGAACAGGTCGGCGGTGAGGCGCATGACCCAAGTGATCGACAGAAGCAACAGGATCCGCGTGATCATGGCCAGGCCAAGACCGAAGATCCGGGAGCGCTGATGCATGTGTTTAGGAATTCGTCTGACCAGTATCGAAATAATGATGATGATATCGAAGC
>NZ_JBIVJB010000069.1:0-26666 GCF_044750025.1 Pseudomonas sp. NPDC088885
GAAACCCGCGTCAAGGTTGTGAAGAACAAGGTGGCTTCGCCGTTCCGTCAGGCCGAGTTCCAGATTCTTTACGGCAAGGGCATCTACCTCAACGGCGAGATGATCGACCTGGGCGTGCTGCACGGTTTCGTCGAGAAGTCTGGCGCCTGGTACGCGTACGAAGGCACCAAGATCGGTCAGGGCAAGGCTAACTCGGCCAAGTTCCTGGCGGACAACCCGGAAATCGCGAAAAAGCTCGAGAAGCAACTGCGTGACAAGCTGCTGACCCCAGCGGCTGACACCAAGGCTTCGCCGGTCAAAGAGACCGAAGACGACCTGGTCGACGCTGATATCTGATCGCAACGATGAGCACCGTCGTACTCGAAACCCTCGTCGCGGTGCGGCGAACCGCCATGGATCTGCTCGCACGTCGCGAGCACGGTCGAGTCGAGCTGACGCGCAAACTGCGTCAACGCGGCGCTGAGGCGGAGATGATCGAAACAGCCCTCGACCGTTTGACGGAAGAGGGACTGCTTTCCGAAGCCCGTTACCTTGAAAGCTTTGTTTCCTACCGTGCCCGCTCCGGCTATGGCCCATTGCGGATTCGAGAAGAACTGAGCCAGCGCGGCTTGCAACGCGCCGATATCGAATTCGCCCTGCGCGAAAGCGGTATCAGTTGGCACGAGCAACTTCAGGAAACGTGGCAGCGCAAATTCTCCGGGCATTTGCCGATTGATGCGAAAGAACGGGCCAAGCAAGGCCGGTTCCTTGCGTATCGGGGCTTCTCGATGGAGATGATCAACCGCTTGTTCAGCGGTCGAGGGATGGACGATTAAGAAGACTCAATCAAAACGGCCCGCTATGGAAATAGCGGGCCGTTTTTTTTTGCCTTTAAATTGCCTTTGACGGCTCACGCGTACGTTGCGCTGCTTGCGATTTGGACTGCGCCCAGTTTTCCGGCAGGTTGATGTAGTCGATCAGTTCCCTCAAACGCCCTTGATTACGCGCATTGAAGGCGAAAGCCAGTCGCGCCAGATGGCTGTATTGCGCGTCATCATGTTCCTCGCCGCTGTAAGCGTGTTGATGGAATTGGTCGCTGAGGCACAAATCGGCAAACGCCTCCTGCATATGCTCAAGCGCTTGTTCGCTGAGCTTGTGATTCATGCGAATGACAAACTGTCGCTTGAGCCAGCGGCTGGAGTGGAAGTTGCTGTAGAACTGGTTGATCTGCTCCACCGCCTCTTCGACCGTGTACACCAGACGCATCAGTTTCATGTCGGTCGGCAGGATGTAATGGTTTTCCTCCAGTTGCTGGCGAATGAAATCCATCGCGCCTTGCCAGAATGTGCCGCCCGGCACATCCAGCAACACCACCGGCACCAGCGGACTTTTCCCGGTCTGAATCAACGTCAGCACTTCCAGCGCCTCATCCAGCGTACCGAACCCGCCCGGACACAGCACCAGTGCGTCGGCCTCTTTGACGAAGAACAATTTACGGGTGAAGAAGAAGTGGAACGGCAGCAAATTGCCGGTGCCGTCGACAGTCGGGTTCGCATGCTGTTCGAAGGGCAGGGTGATATTGAAGCCGAGGCTGTGATCGAGGCCGGCACCTTCGTGGGCGGCGGCCATGATGCCGCCACCGGCACCAGTGATGACCATCATGTCGGAGCGTGCCAATTGCGCGCCGAGTTCTCGGGCCAGCGCATACAGCGGATGTTCGACCGGTGTGCGTGCCGAGCCGAACACAGTGACTTTACGTCGGCCCTTGAATTGCTCCAGCACGCGAAACGCTTGCTCCAGTTCGCGCAGGGCTTGCAGGGTGATCTTGGCGTTCCAGCGGTTGTGGTCTTCCTGAGCCATGCGCAGCACGGTCAGGATCATGTCGCGGTAAATGGGAAGGTTCGGGCTGTTGGGGGAAACACGGCTGAGTTGTGCTTCGACCTGGCTGATGAGGTCGGGGCCGCTTTCCTGAAAATGACGACTCAACAGGTCATTCGGTTGGTAAGGCATTCAACGTCTCCTTCTGCACAGAGCGGGTGGCCCTGACGAGCGGCGTCGGGGCCGCGCTGCAAAAACACACACGATCGGCAGTTCCATTTCTGCCGTTAACAGATGACCGGGAATACTTTGAATTTAGACCCTTGCGTGCAATTGCGCTGACCCGATCATTGCGCCGCAATGTTCTGGCTGGCAACCGCTTGTTGATATTCAGGTATCGGCACACCGCTCGTCTGAACGTGCTACGCGCGCTAAACCCTCTGATTAACTAACTTACAGGCGCCGTACGACAGCGTTGCGGCAATAACCGTACGCAAGGTGCACGTTTTTGAAGGATTTGCGGGTAGCCAGGAGGCGGGACATGACCAGAGTGGTTCTGGAGATCGATGCACAGTTGTATCGAATGTTGAAAGCATCTGCCGAGACCCATCAGGTCAGTCTCGAAGAGGAATGCTGCCGGCGTTTGGCGGGTGGCGAGCATCCGTCGCAGTATCTTCAGGCCTTGCTGGCCGAATTGCGCGCCGAGGATGAACAGCGGCGCGCTAATTCGCGATGATTACTTCTTCTTCGCCGGGGCAGTTTTCGGGCAATCCGAATCCTGATAGCTGGCGGAGCCGATCGCCTTGTTGGTTTTCACTTCGGTGAAGTCGTAGCGCATGACCGCGCCTTTGGCCATCAGCTTGCGAAACGCCGGGTTGTTGCACACCGAAGCGCCCAGTTGAAAGTACACAGCCTTGGGATCAGCACGCATTTTCTGTGCATGACTGGCCTGCACGCTCAGGTGATTGATCAGCGTGGTGCCTTCAACGGTGAAACCCTGATCAAGAATGTCTTCACTGATGGCGCGTGGCGTGCCGACGCTGCTCTGGGCGGCGACGTTGCGCAGCTCGCGGTTCAGATTCTGCTCACTCAAGGATGCAGCCTGAGCGGTGAAGGACGACGCCAGCAGAATGGCAGCGGTGGGAACGATAAGGCGCAGCATGAAACTCTCCTGATTCGGTGACTGGTGGTTCGACCAGCCTCGGGGCTGTGCGTTCAGTGGCGCCGAATTATAGGGGAGCCGGTCGGGAGGGTACAGGCTTGCCCCCATTGCTCTGGTAAACTGCCGGCCTTTATTGCCCTGCCGAGTGCTGTTCGTGTCGAGTTTCCCTGTCTGCCGGCGTTGCCCGCGATGAACCATGCCCCCAATGCCGTCGCCCGTTTGCGTGACCAGCGCGAAGATGAAGGCATCAAGCCGATTCAGGCCCGTGGCTTTCGCTCCGAGCGTTGCCGCGATTGCCGGGTGATCATCAGCCATTGCCTGTGTGCGTGGCGACCAAGCGTCGACACGCGTTCAGGCGTGTGCCTGATCATGACCGGCAAGGAAGTGTTCAAGCCAAGCAACACCGGTTGGTTGATTGCCGACGTGGTGCGCGATAACCATGCGTTCATCTGGTCGCGCACCGAGCCCGATCCGCAGATGCTGGCGCTGCTCAACGACCCGCAATGGCAGCCGTATCTGGTGTTTCCCGGCGAATACGTCGAGCCGTCGCGGGTGACCAACACGGTCGCGCCCGATAGCAGCAAGCGCCCGCTGTTTATTCTGCTGGATGCGACGTGGACGGAAGCGCGAAAGATTTTCCGCAAGAGCCCGTATTTCGATCGCTTGCCGATCCTGAGCCTGCTGCCCGACAAACTCTCGCGCTATCGCCTGCGCCGTTCCACCCGCAGCGAGCACCTGTGCACCGCCGAAGTCGCGGCGCTGTGCCTGGAGCTGGCCGGCGACTCGGATGCCGCCTCGGCGCTGGACGCCTATTTCGATGTGTTCAGCCAGCATTACCTCGGCGCCAAGCAACAACTGGACATGAACGAATCCACCCCTGCGCACGCCGAGTTGCTGCCCTATATACGAAAGCCGCAGCCGGAGTTGGCGCAATAGTGGCCCATACTGTAGCTACCGGTGGCCTTGCTGCTTGACCACCCAGTCTTCGCTGGGCATGCTTGGCGCCGATTAGGGTGCGGCCAAGGTTTGAAACGCCGTCTTTGCTGGTTATTGGCGTTGAACGTGCCCCTGTGGATACCGCTTGCAAGCGGCATCTTGAGTTGCTTTGGCCAGACCCGACTGCATCGGGTCTGCCATCAAAAACAGGATCATTTGAAAAATGGCCACATACGACATCCTGATTGCCGATGATCACCCCCTGTTTCGTAGCGCCCTGCATCAAGCTGTGACGCTGGGCCTTGGCCCGGATGTGCGACTGGTGGAGGTGGCGAGCATCGCCGAACTGGAAGCGCGCCTGACCGAAAAATCTGACTGGGATCTGGTGCTGCTGGATCTGAACATGCCCGGCGCTTTCGGCTTTTCCGGGTTGGTCATGCTGCGTGGGCAGTATCCGCAGATTCCGGTGGTGATGGTTTCAGCTCAGGAAGAAGCCTCGGTGGTGGTCAAGTCCCGTGAATTCGGTGCCAGTGGCTTTATTCCCAAGTCCAGCGACCTCAGCGTGATTCAGCAAGCCGTGCGCAAAGTGCTTGATGGCGATGTGTTCTGGCCGCCGCAAGCGTTCGAAGCAGTCGCCGTCTCCGACGAAGCCAAAGCCGCCAGCGATGGCCTCGCCAGCCTGACGCCGCAGCAGTTCCGCGTGTTGACCATGGTCTGTGAAGGCCTGTTGAACAAGCAGATCGCCTATGAGTTGAGTGTGTCGGAAGCGACCATCAAGGCCCACGTCACGGCGATCTTCCGTAAGCTGAATGTGCGCACCCGCACGCAGGCTGCGTTGCTTCTGCAACAACTTGAGTCAATTCCGAGTCAATAAAGCCTGGCGCCTTCACGCTTTTTTGACTTTTGTTGATCTAGCTTTCTCACTCCTTTTTGGTTGGTCTCAACGTTATGTCACCTTTCAAGGGCCAGACCGGCCTGAAACGCATCCTTAATGCCTCCGGTTACTCGCTGGACGGTCTGCGCGCAGCCTTCACCGGTGAAGCGGCGTTCCGCCAACTGGTGTTGCTCAACGTGATCCTGATTCCGGTGACGTTCTTTCTGAATGTCAGCCGTGTCGAGCAGGCACTGTTGATCGCGGTGTGCCTGCTGGCGCTGATCGTCGAGCTGCTGAATTCGGCGGTCGAAGCGGCCATCGACCGCATCTCGCTGGAACTGCACCCACTGTCGAAGAACGCCAAGGACATGGGCAGCGCCGCGCAATTCGTCGCGCTGAGCATGATCGGTCTGGTGTGGGCAGTGATTCTGCTTTAAGCGATCGTTGGCAAGACGATCTCGTCGCTGCGCTGAACCCCGGCGGTGAAAGCGCGGCACAGTTCCAGAAACTCGCGCATCGCCGAGGTCTGGTATTTCTGTTTGTGCCAGATGAAGTAGAACTGCCGCGCCAGATCCAGATCCGGCGTTTCCACCGGCACCAGACTGCCGCGTCGGAACGCATCACGCAGCGCCAGTCGCGAGATGCAGCCAATCCCCAGCCCCGATTCCACCGCGCGTTTGATCGCTTCGGTGTGTTCCAGCTCCAGACGGATATTCAGCGCGCTGCGATGATGACGCATGGCCTGATCGAAGGTCAGCCGCGTGCCGGAGCCTTGTTCGCGCAGAATCCACGCCTCGTGCGTCAGCTCTTCCATCGTCGCAGTGCCGCGTTTGGCCAAGGGATGCTGCGGCGCGCAAAACACCACCAGCTCATCCTCAACCCAACTCTGCACTTCGATGTCCGGGTGGCTGCAATCGCCTTCGATTAGACCCAGATCAATTTCGTAGTGGGCAACTTGTTGCACGATATTGGCAGTGTTCTGCACGTGCAGCTTCACCTGACTTTCCGGGTGGCGCTGCATGAAACTGCCGATCAACAGGGTCGCCAGGTAATTGCCGATGGTCAGCGTGGCGCCCACCGACAGCGAGCCGAAACCGGATTTGCCGTTGAGCAGGTCTTCGATTTCCTTGGCCTGATCGAGCAGGGCCACCGCCTGTGGCAGCAGCTGTTTGCCGAGGGCGTTAAGGCTCAGCCGTTTACCGGCGCGGTCGAACAGCTGGCAGCTGGACTGGCGCTCTAGCTCGGTGATCGAAGTGCTGGCAGCCGACTGCGAGAGGTTGAGCAGACCCGCAGCACGGGATACGCTTTCCTGCTGGGCGACGGCGACGAAGACTTGCAGTTGACGGAGAGTAAATCGCATATCGATATAACCGATAACCCTTATCTTAATAATCCAGTTAACAGATATTGTCGTCGCTATTAGAATGCGATGCAATTGCGCACCGTCGCCTTCAAAAGCCAGCGCAGACCCAATCTCCAGGAGTCAAACGTACATGAGCAACATGAACCACGAGCGTGTCCTCAGTGTTCATCACTGGAACGACACTCTGTTCAGCTTCAAGTGCACCCGCGATCCGGGCCTGCGCTTCGAGAACGGTCAGTTCGTGATGATCGGCCTGCAACAGCCTAACGGCCGCCCGCTTATGCGCGCTTACTCGATCGCCAGCCCGAACTGGGAAGAGCATCTGGAGTTCTTCAGCATCAAGGTGCAGGACGGCCCGCTGACTTCGCAGCTGCAGCACTTGAAGGAAGGCGACGAGATCATCATCTCGAAGAAGCCTACCGGCACGCTGGTTCTCGACGACCTGAACCCGGGCAAACACTTGTATCTGCTGAGCACTGGCACCGGTCTTGCGCCGTTCATGAGCGTGATTCAGGATCCGGAAACCTACGAGCGCTTTGAAAAAGTGATCCTGGTTCACGGCGTACGCTACGTCAACGAAGTCGCCTACCGCGAATTCATCACCGAGCACCTGCCGCAGAACGAGTTCTTCGGCGAAGCGCTGCGTGACAAGCTGATCTACTACCCGACCGTGACCCGCGAGCCGTTCGAGAATCAGGGCCGTCTGACCGACCTGATGCGCAGCGGCAAGCTGTTCAGCGACATCGGCCTGCCACCGATCAACCCGCAGGACGACCGTGCAATGATCTGCGGCAGCCCGAGCATGCTCGACGAGACCAGCGAAGTGCTTGATAGCTTCGGCCTGAAGATCTCGGCGCGGATGCGCGAGCCGGGTGATTACCTGATCGAGCGTGCGTTCGTCGAGAAGTAAGCTGTTCAGGTGACGCAGAGCGTCAACGGATGCATTCCCACGCAGAGCGTGGGAACGATCAGCCCCCACTGCCTGCAAAGGCAATGGGGGCTTTTTTATGCCCGAAACATTTCCTTCATGCCTGCCACAATCCATGTAGGAGCTGCCGAAGGCTGCGATCTTTTGATCTTGCTTTTAAGATCAAAATCAAAAGATCGCAGCCTTCGGCAGCTCCTACATTGACCGAGGTCTCAGGCTGCGGCAGGAATGACTTCGAGCACGCGAATCTGCTCAGGCGTCGGGTAATGCCAGCGTACGTCCAGATCCCAGAACTGCGCGCCGTATTCACGCTCTGGCACCGGGGTCTGATATGCCGGACGCGGATCCTGGGCCAGACACTGTTCAATCAACGCAACCAACGGCTCATCAAGGCGCTGAGCGTGTGTGTGCGCTTGTTTCAGCGCCGAGTCCGTCCACTGCACGTCAATCAGCTGCGGTGCAGCGCTGGCGATGCTGTTGGAGGCTTCGGGGATGATATCGGCATAGGGCACGTAGGGTTTGACGTCGAGAACCGGTGTGCCGTCGAGCAAGTCGATGCCGGAGATGAACAGGCGATTGGCTTCGACCTTGTCCAGTTTCACCACAGATTGGCCGATGCCGTTGGGTCGGTGAGTCGCGCGGGTGGCGAACACGCCCATGGACTTGTTGCCGCCCAAGCGGGGTGGGCGGACTTTCAGTCGTGGTTTATCTTCCAGTGCCTGATGAAACAGGAACAGCAACCAGACGTGACTGACCTGTTCCAGGCCTTGCACGGCGTCACCTTGATCGAACGGCGCCACCAGTTCCAGCACGCCACGGGCGGCGGGGGCCAATTGCGGCTGGCGCGGGATGGCGAATTTCTCCTTGAAGCAGGAGCGCACGAAGCCAATGGGGGAGACGCTGTAAGTCATGGTTTGCATTCGAAGCGGGGCAGGGTGGGCATGATAACCCGTCCCATCCCAAGTCTGGTGGTGACTGGGCGGACGCCATCGCGAGCAGGCTCACTCCTACAGGGTTGTGGGTGTACACAGAATTTGTGTTCGCTGGAAATCCCTGTAGGAGTGAGCCTGCTCGCGATAGCTTCACCGTCGACCTACAGGCTAAACCCACCATCCAGCGGAATGATATTCCCGGTCATATAGGCCCCGGCGGTACTCGCCAAACTGATCGCCAACGCCGCCATTTCTTCCTCACGCCCCCAACGCTTCATCGGGATCACCGCCGTGTCCTCAGCCAACGCCTTCTCATCATTGCCAATATGCTGAGTCATCTTGCTCGGAAACCTTCCCGGTGCGATCACATTGACATTGATGTGCTGGCTCACCAGCTCCCGCGCCAGAATTCGCGACAATTGGTGCAGGGCAGCCTTACTCGGCCCGTAGGCGTACGCCTGCTCCCCAAACGAAGAAATCCCCGCCACCGAACCAATATTGATAATCCGCGCCGGATTCGCCGCCGAGCCTGCCTTGCGCAACAGCGGTAGAAACTGCTGGATGCAGGTGAACACCGACGTCACGTTGAGCTGCATAACCTTCTCCCAGCCCTTGACCGGGTAACTCTCCAACGGCGCGCCCCATGTGGTGCCGGCATTGTTAACCAGAATATCCAGATGGGTGATTTGCTCGCCCAGACGCGCGGCCAGTTCCTGCACGCCTTCTTCAGTCGCCAAATTCGCTGCCATGCCGTAGCAAGCGCCCAAAGCGCTGAGTTCTTCCGCGGTTTGATGACAGGCTTCGGCGTCGCGCGAGCAGACATAGACGCGCGCGCCAGCCTCAACGAAGGCTTTGGCGATCATTTTGCCGATACCACGGGTGCCGCCGGTCACCAGAGCGGTGCGGCCTTGCAGGGAGAAATACGGGTGCATGGCGAGTCCTGAGTGCTAGGGATCAATACACCCTAGTCGTCAGCCGCGAAAAGCGGAGCCACTATTTTTGCAGGGAATGAACGGTCATGCATTGCGGTGGCGACCATCGATCGCCACCGCAGCGAGGATCAGGCCGGGCGAACGCGAAGGGTCAGACCCTTGAGGAAGTTGCGCAGCAACTGGTCGCCGCACGGGCGGTAGTTGGTGTGGCCAACCTTGCGGAACAACGCGCTCAGCTCAGGCTTGGACACCGGGAACTCGGCAGCCTTGAGGATCGCGTGCATGTCGTCTTCTTTCAATTCGAAGGCCACGCGCAGTTTTTTCAGGATGATGTTGTTGGTCACCGGCACTTCGATCGGCTGCGGCGGACGGCTTTCGTCCTTGCCACGCTTGAAGATCACCAGTCCGTCGAGGAAGTGCGCGATGACTTCGTCCGGGCAGCGCACGAAACCTTCTTCGTCTTCTTCTTTCTTGTCGAGCCAGGTCAGCACGTCAGCGAGTGCTACGTCCATGCCGCCGAGTTTGATGATTTCGACAACTTTCTTGTCACTGATGTCGAGCATGTAGCGCACGCTGCGCAATACGTCGTTATGAATCATGTGAGTAATCCTGATAAGCGTTGTGGGCAGCACGCGGGCGCGCTGCCGGAATGTGTGGCGGCAGTGGAAGTCTTAGAACTTCTCTTTGCCGGACAGGTAGCGCCATTGGCCGACCGGGACTTTGCCGATCGAGACGCCGCCGATGCGGATGCGGCGGATGCCGATGACCTTGAGGCCCACCGCTTCGCAGAACTGGGCGATGATCCCCGGCTGCGGGTTTTTCATGGCGAAGCGCAGGCGGTTTTCGTTCTGCCAGCTGGCCTTGACCGGCGGCAACTCCTTGCCCTTGTGCGTCAGGCCGTGCTGCAAGCGATTGAGGCCGTGGGCGACCATGTCACCTTCGACTTCGACCACGTATTCCTGCTCGATCTTCGCGGCGTCGGCGGTGAGCTTGCGCAGGATTTTCCAGTCCTGGGTGAACACCAGCAGCCCGCTGGCCTTGGCTTGCAGGTCGGCGCTGGCGGTCAGGCGCAGGAAGTGGCCGCGCAACGGGCGTTTGCCATAGCGGTGTTCTTCGCTGAGGGTGTCGATGCTCAGCGATTGCATGGCGCTTTCGACGTCCATGCCGGCCGGCGCGTTGAGCAGGATAGTCACCGGCTCCGGCGCGGTGGCCTGGGCGTCCTTGTCGAGCTCGACCTTCTGGTCGCCGACCTTGAACTGCGGTTCGTCGATGACTTCGCCGTCCACGGTGACCCAGCCGCCCTCGATGAACAGCTCGGCCTCCCGGCGGGAGCAACCGACCAGTTCAATGAGGCGTTTGGAGAGGCGAATCGGGTCAGTCATGACAGGGCCGTAACAAAAAAGGGGTGGGCATTGTACCTGTGTGGCGCCGGTTAAGCCCGGTTCCATTTACACGGTGCTCGCAATTCCCTGTGGGAGCTAGCCTGCTGGCGATTGCATCACCGCGGTGTATCTGGGTGACCGTGGCGCCTGCATCGCTAGCAGGCTAGCTCCCACAGGAGTTCTGTGGTGGGTCAGGCGTGGCTTGAGCGTTGCTGATTTTGCCGCAAACGCATATGCAGCAACGGATACGGCTGGCCCATGCCATCCACCTCCGAGCGGCCGATCACCTCAAAACCCTGCTTGAAGTAAAACCCCAGTGCCTGCGGGTTCTGTTCGTTGACGTCCAGTTCATCGGCGTTCAAATGCTGCATCGCGTAGTTGAGCAGCTTCTTGCCCAAACCTTGACCGCGAAAATCGGGATCAATGAACAGCATCTCAATCTTGCCCGCCGCGACCCCGGCAAACCCGGTGATGCGCTGGTCGGCGTCCTTGGTGCAGATCAGCATCACCGCATCCAGATAGCGGGTCAGCACCAAATTACGCAGTAGCTCGATATAGCTGTCCGGCAGAAAATCATGGGTGGCGCGAACCGAGGCCTCCCAGACCCGGGTCAGTTCCTGATAATCGCTGAGTTTCGGCGTGTGGATAACCGAGTGGTGACGCATGCCTGTTGGCCTCTTGTTCGTTCAAGGGAGTCCGTCCCCCGATAAACGATAGCCGTAAAAAAGCCCCGCATCTTGGAAAAAGAGCGGGGCTTTTTGTATTTGTTGCAGTGTCTGGCTGGATACTTCTGTTGCCAGCTAGATCTCTCCCCCTCACCCCAACCCTCTCCCCCAGAGGGGGCGAGGGGGAAGGGAGCTGATCTTCGTGCTGTTCAAAACCTGAGTTCGACTCGATATTTCAAGTCGCCGTAATTCGAAAGAACACCTCAATCAGTCCCCTCTCCCTCTGGGAGAGGGTTAGGGAAGGGAGCTGATCTTCGTGCTGTTCAAACCTGAGTTCGACTCGATATTTCAAGTCGCCGTAATTCGAAATAACACCTTGATCAGTCCCCCTCTCCCTTTGGGAGAGGGTTAGGGAAGGGAGCAGATCTTCGTGCTGTTCAAAATCTGAGTTCGACTCGATATTTCAAGTCGCCGTAATTCGAAAGAACATCTCGATCAGTCCCCTCTCCCTCTGGGAGAGGGCTAGGGTGAGGGGCTTTTGACCTTCAGATCAGATCTGCTCAGCCCACAGATCGTATTCGTCAGCGTCGGTGACTTTGCACCAGACCTTGTCGCCCGGCTTCAGATTGCTGCCGTTATCAATAAACACGTTGCCATCGATTTCCGGGGCATCGAAGAAGCAGCGGCCAACTGCGCCTTGCTCGTCGACTTCGTCCACCAGCACTTCGATTTCACGGCCGATGCGCATTTGCAGGCGTGCCGAGCTGATCGCTTGCTGGTGCGCCATGAAGCGATCCCAACGATCCTGCTTGACCTCGTCCGGAACGATCTCCAGATCCAGATCGTTGGCCGGAGCGCCTTCCACCGGCGAGTACTGGAAGCAGCCGACGCGGTCGAGCTGCGCTTCGGTCAGCCAGTTGAGCAGGTACTGGAAGTCTTCTTCGGTTTCGCCCGGGAAGCCGACGATGAAGGTCGAGCGGATGATCAGATCCGGGCAGATCTCGCGCCAGTTCTTGATCCGCGCCAGGGTCTTGTCTTAGAACGCCGGGCGTTTCATCGACTTCAACACTTTCGGGCTGGCGTGCTGGAACGGGATGTCCAGGTACGGCAGGATCTTGCCGGCGGCCATCAGCGGGATCAGCTCGTCAACGTGCGGGTACGGGTAAACGTAGTGCAGACGTACCCAGACACCCAAAGTGCTCAGCGCTTCACAGAGTTCGGTCATGCGGGTTTTCACCGGCGCGCCGTTCCAGAAACCAGTGCGGTATTTCACGTCAACGCCGTAAGCGCTGGTGTCTTGCGAAATAACCAGCAACTCTTTAACGCCGGATTTGACCAGACGTTGAGCTTCGTCGAGCACATCGCCGACCGGACGGCTGACCAATTTGCCGCGCATCGACGGGATGATGCAGAAAGAGCAGCTGTGGTTGCAGCCTTCGGAAATCTTCAGGTAAGCATAGTGACGCGGGGTCAGCTTGATGCCTTGCGGCGGCACCAGGTCGATCAGCGGGTTGTGATCTTTACGCGGTGGCACGACTTCGTGCACGGCGTTGACCACTTGCTCGTACTGCTGCGGACCGGTCACGGCCAGCACGCTCGGGTGCACGTTGCGGATGTTGCCTTCTTCCACGCCCATGCAGCCGGTGACGATCACCTTGCCGTTTTCCTTGATCGCTTCGCCGATCACTTCTAAAGATTCAGCCTTGGCCGAATCGATGAAACCGCAGGTGTTGACGACTACAACGTCGGCGTCCTGATAGGTGGACACCACGTCATAACCTTCCATGCGCAGCTGGGTCAGGATGCGCTCGGAGTCGACCAGTGCTTTCGGGCAACCCAGAGATACAAAGCCAACCTTTGGATTGGCCGGCGCAGGAGTGGTGGACATGTCTAACCTCGGTATTTTGTGACGCCGCTTGCGCAGTGCGGAAGCCGACGGATGGGCGCTTAGGGTGCGCCTCTGATCAAAAAGTGCGCAATTCTAGCGGCGAGAAGCGCACTTGACCAGCTTTATGCCGGGAAATACGACGAGTGCTGCGCTATGCTTCGCGCCGTTGGGCTTTACCAATTTTTTACAGTCAACAAATCGTCTGTAACAACAGGTAAATCAGCGCATCATGCTGCACGACAAAGCATAGTGCTTCATTGAAAAGAAGCCGGTTCCGGTAAGTCAGGAGTGTTGGATGGGTCAGGCAAGTAGTCATGCGGCAGGCGCCGAGGGTTCGGCAACCAAGCCGCTGAGTATGCTGGTCGCGGCGGTCGGGGTGGTTTACGGCGACATCGGCACGAGCCCGTTGTACACCCTTAAAGAAGTGTTTTCCGGCGGCTACGGTGTGCCCGTCAATCACGACGGCGTGCTGGGTATTCTGTCGTTGATCTTCTGGTCGCTGATCTGGGTGGTTTCGATCAAATACATGATGTTCGTGCTGCGCGCCGACAACCAGGGCGAGGGCGGCATCATGGCGCTCACCGCACTGGCACGGCGAGCGGCCGGGCATCGCAAGAAGCTGCGTTCATTATTGGTGGTCTGCGGACTGATCGGCGCTGCGCTGTTTTACGGCGACAGCATGATCACCCCGGCGATTTCGGTACTCTCGGCGATTGAAGGTCTGGGGTTGGCATTCGATGGCATCGACCATTGGGTGGTGCCGCTGTCGCTGGTCGTTCTGGTCGGGTTGTTCCTGATCCAGCGCCACGGTACCGCGCGGATCGGCATTTTGTTCGGGCCGATCATGGTCACCTGGTTCCTCGTCCTCGGCGCACTTGGTGTGTATGGCATCAGCCACACCCCAGAAGTGCTGCATGCAATGAACCCGATGTGGGCGGTGAATTTCTTCGTCGTTCATCCGGGCATGGGCGTGGCGATCCTCGGCGCTGTGGTGCTGGCGCTGACCGGTGCCGAAGCGCTGTACGCCGACATGGGTCACTTCGGTCGCAAACCGATTGCCCGCGCGTGGTTCATTCTGGTGTTGCCGGCGCTGGTGCTCAATTACTTCGGGCAGGGCGCTTTGTTGCTGGAAAACCCGGAAGCGGCGCGTAACCCGTTCTATCTGCTGGCGCCGAGCTGGGCGTTGATTCCGCTGGTCGGCCTGTCGACGCTGGCCACGGTGATTGCCTCGCAAGCGGTGATTTCCGGCGCGTTCTCCCTGACCCGTCAGGCGATTCAGCTCGGCTACATTCCGCGCATGTACATCCAGCACACCTCCAGCGCCGAGCAGGGCCAGATTTATATTGGCGCGGTGAACTGGGCGTTGATGGTTGGCGTGGTGTTGTTGGTACTCGGCTTCGAATCGTCTGGCGCACTGGCCTCTGCTTACGGCGTGGCGGTGACCGGCACGATGCTGATGACCACCATTCTGGTGTCGGCCGTGATGCTGTTGCTGTGGAAATGGCCACCAATCCTTGCCGTGCCGGTGTTGATCGGTTTCCTGCTGGTGGATGGTCTGTACTTCGCCGCCAACGTGCCGAAGATCGTGCAGGGCGGTGCCTTCCCGGTGATCGCCGGTATCGCGCTGTTCGTGCTGATGACCACCTGGAAACGCGGCAAGCAGTTGCTCGTCGATCGCCTCGACGAAGGCGCGCTGCCGCTGCCGATCTTCATCAGCAGCATCCGCGTACAACCACCGCATCGCGTGCAGGGCACTGCGGTGTTCCTCACCGCGCGCTCCGACGCCGTGCCTCATGCGTTGTTGCACAACCTGTTGCATAACCAGGTGCTGCATGAGCAGGTGGTGTTGCTGACGGTGGTTTACGAAGACATCCCGCGCGTACCGCCATCGCGACGTTTCGAGGTTGAAGCGCACGGGGAGGGCTTCTTCCGGGTGATCCTGCACTTCGGCTTCACCGATGAGCCGGACGTGCCGCAGGCGCTGAAGCTGTGTCATCTGGATGATCTGGACTTCAGCCCGATGCGCACCACCTACTTCCTCAGCCGCGAAACGGTGATTGCCTCGAAGCTGGAAGGCATGGCGCGTTGGCGTGAGGCGCTGTTTGCGTTCATGTTGAAGAATGCCAATGGGAACTTGCGGTTCTTCAATCTTCCGTTGAACCGGGTGATTGAGTTGGGGACGCAGGTGGAGATGTAACTTCGCGTTATAGAAAGAGCCCCCGTCAGCCTTGTGGTTGGCGGGGGCTTTTTTGTGGGCGGCAACTTCAGATCAAAAGATCGCAGCCTTCGGCAGCTCCTACAGGTTTCGCATTCCATGTAGGAGCTGCCGAAGGCTGCGATCTTTTGATCTTCAAACCTCTACAAGCTTTCAGCCATCTCTGCTTCAGACTCGGTCTTCGTACGCGCAGGTCGCGGGATCAGCGCTTGGATCACGTCATCAATCAAGGCTTTGCCCATCACCGTCAGGTAATGCGCGGCCCAGGCGTGGCGATCGGTGTCTCTGATAAAGGCCGCATCCTCGGCGAAGGATTTGGCGAGGGATAGCAGGTCTGAGGATTGAGACAAGGCATCGATGATCGGGATGCCGGAGCGGACGTTGAAGAACGCTTGATCCGAGTTGTAGAGGAAAGGGGTGAAGCCGATGGTTTTAAGATCAGATGGATTGTTCATGTTCAGTTCCCTTGATTTCGAGAGCTGCCGCATCCGATACCAAGCGAATGGGTGGCAGCTGTGCGCAGGTTGGTAAACCGGGGAATCAAGGAAACCGGCACGCCCGAAAGCGTCCCACGCACAGCTGCCATAACACAGGGGCTCGGGCGGGATAACGCCTGAGTCGTGTCGGGTGCGCTGTTGCGCCTTATTCCACCGGGTTACCAAGCCCGATCGCTGAATGGGTCAGCGACGTCCGGAGAGTATCCCTTCGAAAAACAGTGCAATAGAGCGGCACAGCGCCCCAACAAGAGTTTCGGAGTTTGCCTACAAGGTCAGTGGGCGTCATCTGATATTGCGAGACTGGAAGTAAACGATACTAAACGTCTGACACGAACCGACGTGTGCAAAGCATTCAGGTACGTACGACAGCATCAGCGGAACAATAAGCACAGGATGAATCGATGAACCTTCGGATCGAAAAGAAGGCCAGTGAACGATTGCTCATCTTTGATTTGGCCCAAGCAATCAGCCATGAAGATATGCGGGCAAGGTATGCAGCGATTAGTGATCGACCCAAGGGCTTGACGACCCGGCCTCGTCAGTGAGACAAGTGTCCACGTTTTATGGAATGTGGACACTTGAGGTTTTGAGCCAAATGAAGAGTCAAGACATTTTGCTTTTGTTCAAAATGGCCAGTCTCCACGCTCAGGAAGAGAATCTCTTGGGGGAGATGGAGGCCGAATCGAATTCGGACAGGGTCGAAGAGCTGCTCAGGCCTTATTTCGTCAGCCGAATGACCGCAGGGGCGAGTGTGGGGAAGCCATTGGTCACCTATTTCACTGATGGGGAAGACACAATCTTTCATCGCAGCGAATTCGACTCGCCTTTAGCTGATGGGCCAGGCTGGGAGGGATGGGCGGAACCAGCATCTGATCTACCGCTGACAAGTTGGAGTGATCGGTACTCCTTACGAGCGCTGTCTGCCTCTCTCGGACTGAGCAAAAGCGAAGTCTCAAATGCTCTCGCGCGATGTCGGGAATCCGGATTGCTCATCCATGACTACGACACCGGGCTTGCCAAAGTGCACCGCCGGGAACTGCTGAAGATTACCGAGCACGCACTGAAGTACTTCTTCCCGGTCAAGCCTGGCGCGATGGTTCGTGGCATACCCACGGGCTTTGCGGCGCCTGCGCTGTCCAAAAGTATCAAAAGTGCTGGTGGTTTGATTCCGGTCTGGCCGGATGCGCAGGGAACCGAGCGAGGTCAAGCGATCGAGCCGCTTTACAAAACAGTGCCGGAAGCGGTGAAAAAAGACCGGATCCTTTACCACTATCTGGCGCTCGCTGATGCAATCCGTCTGGGCGGTCCGCGTGAGTGTGGTGTGGCAATCAGTATTCTGAAGGCAGGGATGGGGCTGAAATAGCATGTCGTCAAACGCGGATCACAACTACGAACTCATTGAGTTCGTGGCTGAAGGCTTGGGCGAGGCGTTTCTCGCCGAAGTTGCCTTTGTTGGCGGTTGCACCACCGCCATGCTGGTTACAGATACAGCCGTGCTGGACGACATTCGTTTCACTGATGACGTTGATCTAGTGATCGAGTTGGCCGGTATCAGCGCCTGGAACCAACTCACCGAACGGCTGGCGGCCAAGGGATTCAAGATCACGGGTGAGGACGAGGTCAATTGTCGTTTTCGCTTCAATGACGTCGTCGTGGATGTCATGCCTTCCGACCCAGCAGTGCTCGGGTATGCCAACCGCTGGTTTGTCGAAGGGCTGGCGAGGGCGGATAAATTCACCTTGCCCAGCGGCACTGTCATCCAGATATTTCAGCCTACGTATTTTCTCGCGACGAAACTGGAAGCTTTCGCCGGTCGGGGAAATGGTGATCCTTATCACAAGGATGTCGAGGACATGATCATCTTGATCGATGGTCGGCCTGAGCTGTTGGAGGAGGTGAGCCAGGCTGCCAGCGACCTCAAGGCGTTCGTCACAGATGGAATCCACAAACTGATGGCGCTCGATGGGGTTGGCTACGTGATCGAAAGTTCAGGCTCGGTGCAGGCGAATCCAGGCAGAGGGCAGATTATTCACAGGCGTATGAAAGCGCTGGCCAGCTTATGAGATACCACTCCCGATCAATCACTGGGCAAGCCAGCAGGGCAAATAATGACTATGTCGGAGCGACCTGTGATGGTGACGGTGGGTTTTTTGTTGTCGCGGATGGCACTTCCAGGCGCGGCAGTGGACAGCTGGCTGAACGCTTCGTAAGCGGCATGTTGGCGGCTCATTCCACGCAGATGGAGCAGGGGAGCTATCTTGCAGAGCCCGCAGCTGTTGAGCGCTTATTGGATTCAATACTGTCGGATTTTCATGCGTCGTTGCCTGCTGATCAGACGGGAGCCATCTGTTACCTGATCGGCTTGGTAGCTCATGGCCGACTCACCGTTGCATACGAAGGTGACTGTTCTTGCGGGATTGTGACGCTGGCGGGAGCCATCGAGTGGATTACGCCACCTCACTGCAAGGCCAATTGGCGGCGCGACCGTTCGCACTGCGAGTTGGCGCAAGACCCTGCGCGAAATGCGGTAACACGATGCTTGAAGATCAATCGGATTCCGAACCCTGACTTTGTTTGGTGTGCACTGGAGGCTGTTGAGCGCTTGGTATTTGTCACTGACGGCTTTTGGGCGGACTTGACGCAAGCCCAGCAAAGCAGTTTGTTGGCGGCGCCGGATAGCGACTTTAGCGTTGGCGACGATGATGTCACGTGGATAGACGTTCAGCTTGGCCAGCGGGACTGACGAGTTGTCTGAGTCTGGCCCAATACCCCTGTGGGAGCGAGCCTGCTCGCGAAGGCGTAGTGTCAGTCGACGAATCTGTAAACTGACACTACGCCTTCGCGAGCAGGCTCACTCCCACAGGGGATTGGGATGATCCTCTGAATGTAAAAAGCCCCCGCCATCGTGAGATGGCGGGGGCTTTTTTAAGGACGCTTCAGATCACTCTTCCGCGACCTGGCTCGCCGTCTGACGCTTCTCGATCAAGTCCACCAAGCGCTTGGCCAGCGCCGGGTAGTTCTCGTCGAAGTGGTGACCGCCGGGCAGTTTCACTGCTTCACCGACTGCGGTCTTGTCGGTGCAACCACTTTCATCCGCCTCTTCTTCGCCATAGATGCAGATCACCTTCGCCGGTGGCAGCTTGGCCATTTCCGGGCCGGTGGCGGCTTCTTTGCCGGCGTTGCCCAACCAGCCTTCGACTTCGATTTCGAAGCTGCCGGTGCGGGCGAAGGCGAGCAGGATGATGGCGTCTACGCGTTGCTGCTCGGTGTCCGGCAGGCGGTTGTAGATCGCCGGCAGAACGTCTGCACCGAACGAATAACCGGTGAGGATGAAGCGCTTGGTGCCCCATTTCTGCCGGTAGTGCTGCATCAGTTCGCTCAGATCCAGTGCGCTTTGCTCCGGGCTCTTGTGCTGCCAGTAGTAGCGCAGGGTGTCGATGCCGACCACCGGGTAGCCGATCTTGGCCATTTCACCGGCGACGTCGCGGTCGAGGTCGCGCCAGCCGCCGTCACCGGAGAGGAACAGGGTGACAGTGTCTTTGGCCTGACCGGCCGGCACTTCAACCACCGGAATCGCCAGACCGCCGTTAGCCTTGTCGCCGCCAACAAGGATTTTGCGCAGTTCGTTGTTCAGCACTTGCGGCAGGTTGATGTCGTAGTCGCTGATGCTGGTTTCGGCGTTCGGTTGATCGCGCACGAAACCTGCGCTGGCGTCGTCCGGGTTGTCGTTCCACGCTGCCAGCCAGTGGCCGTGGGCAGCGGATTTCGGCAGCAGGTGCGTGCAGCCACCTTTTTCCAGTGCCAGGTCGACGGAAATGGCCTGGGCCTTGTCGTCTTTCTGTTCCGCCAGCCAGCGCCAGGCCAGCACCGCGCCAGGGCCGATGCCGCTGACCAGAGTGGCCGGGCCGTTCAGCTCGCGCAGACCGGTTTGCAGGGCGCGGCTTTGTTGCAGGCAGTCCTTGGGTAGAATCACCTGAACGATCTGCGCCGAGGCACTGCGGCTCAGGGTGGTCAGTTGATTGTCGGTCAACTTCTGGTCGCTATTGACCGCCACCAGCACCTGCGCCTTGGGCTTGGTGCCGGGGATGATGCGGGTCAACACGGTGCCGTCGGCTGCCGTAATGGGTTCGAGCGTCGGTTCCGGTGCCGGGCGTTTGAGGTACCAGTAACCGCCGCCGGCAATCACGGCCAGCACAATCAGTGCGGCCAGGATGTACTTCAGGGAGCGTTGAATCATCAGCGTTTCACCAATCCAGTCAAGCCGCCCGCGATCAGGGCAGCAGTGTCGGCCAGCGCCACCAACGGATCGAGTCCGGCGGGCACGGCCATATATCGGTGTTCACAGTCAGGCTGGAACTTGTCTTTGAAGCGGCGCAAGCCTTGGAAGTTGTACAGCTGCTCACCACGGCGGAAAACCATCGAGCCCAGACGCTGGGTCAGCGGTGCACCACGGCGGGGTTGCAACCCCGACAACGGCACCATGCCCAGGCTGAAACGCGCGTATCCGTGACTCTTATAATGTTGAATCAGGCCGACCATCATGAATTCCATGGTCAACTTCGGCGCGTCCGGGTGCGCGCGCATCAGGTCGAGACTGGCCAGATCATGGCTGAACGTCTCAAGCAGGTTGGCGAACGCCACCGGGCGGCCTTCGAAGCGAATTACCGCGATGCGGAAATGCTTCAGGTATTCGTCGCTGAAACGGCCGAGGGAGAAACCTTTCTCGCGCACGTTCTTGCCGGTCAGCCAGGCATCGGAAATCACTTTCAGCTCATCCATCGGCGCCTGACCCGGCTCGTGGATCTCCAGCGACAGACCGTCGCGGGTGCCACGGTTCCAGGTATAACGCAGATCTTTCATCTCTTTGCCCTTGGCTTCCAGGTCAAAGCGATGCAGATCGACGCGGGCTTCTTCGCCGAGCTTGATCGCGGTCAGGCCGATGTCCATGTAGTACGGCAGGTTCTCCGCGCGTACCTGATAGAACACCGGGCGCGCATGGTAGATGTCGCAGAGGTCGCGGAACTGCCAAATCATTTCTGCGCGTTGCTGGCCGGGGCCGATCGGGTCGTACAGCGCCACCAGGCTGCGGCCACGACGGGCGTACATCAGAAACGCCTCGTCGTTAGGGTGGAACAGCAACGCCTTGTCACCGGTCAGCGCGAGGCCGCCGTCGGGTTGCGAAGAGGCCATCAAAATCTTCGAGGCGCGCTCCAGCTCATCCGGCGTCGGCAAGTGAATGACCGGGCGCGCAGTGCGCAGCAGCCAGGTCAGGGCGATCACCAGCAACAACACCGCAGCGCCAAGCAGCGAACGCAGTCCGCGTGGGGCATCAGCGTCGAGGGTGAACTGCCACCACAGTTGATGGCTGTAAGGAACATCCTGATAGGCGAACAGCAGCAGCCAAGTCGATGCACCGAGGACGCACAGGCTGGCGACCAGATACAGCGGCGAGAAGGGCAGTTCGGTCAGTCGGCTCGGGCGGTAGAACGAGCGACGGAAAACCCCCAGCAACGCGGCGGTGAGGGTCATCAGCGTGGCTTCTTCCCAGTCGAAGCCTTTAAGCAGCGAGAGCAGGGCGCCCACCAACAACAGAATCGTGGTCAGCATCCACGCTGCCGACAGGCGACGGCGCAGGCCTTGGGCGAGCATCAGGCACAACACGCCAATCAGGCTGGCGCCGAAGTGCGAAGCGTCGACCAGACGATGTGGAATCAGAAAACCAATGTGCTCAAGACGCGTGTCGATCTCGGGCGTTGCGCCGGAAAACAGCAGCACCACGCCGGAGAGGAACACCAGCACCGCAAGGATCGGCGCGGCCAGACCCGAGGCGGCGCGCATCGTTTGCGATTGAAACAGGCGCTGACCTTCGTTGATCAGCAGCACTACGCAGGCCACCAGCAACGGCAGCACCACGTAGATCAGGCGATACAGCAGCAGGGCTGCGGCCAGCGGTGCGGCGCCGAGCTTGTCGGCAAACGCGGCCAGCAGAATCGCTTCGAACACGCCAACGCCGCCCGGCACATGGCTGAGCACGCCAGCGGCAAGGGCAAGCAGATACACCAAAAGGAACGCGCCAAACGGCGGCGCTTCGGGCAGCAGCAGATACAGCACGGTCGCGGCGGCAGCCACGTCGAGTGCGGTGATGATCAGTTGCAGAAAGGTCAGACGGCGACCCGGCAGGCGCAAGGTGCGGCGACCGACCCGAACCAGCAGGTTATCGCGCAACGGCTGCTCCGGCAGACGCCGACGATAGATGCCGATGGCCAATACCGCGCCAAGCAACAGGACGACAGCGGCAACTGTGCCGAGCAGACCTTCGGACAGGCCGAGTGCCGCAGAGGCAGCGGGCAGGTCGCTCAGCGTCGCCAGCGCAGCCAGTGGCGGCAGGGCGCAACCCAGCGACAGGCTGGCGAACAGAGTCATGTGCGCGACTTCCGCCGCCCCCAGACCATGCCGTGCATATAAACGATAGCGAACCGAGCCGCCGGACAGCAGCGACAGGCCAATGGCGTTGCCAATCGCAAACGCGGTGAACCCGCCCATCGCCAGAGTACGTGGCGGCAAGGTCACGCCGGCATAGCGGCTGGCCGACCATTCATAGCCCAGCAGAATAATGAAGCCGACCACCGTCGCACCGAAAGCGCCGAGCAGGGCGGGTTTCGGTACCTCGAGAATCGAGTCGTGCAGAGCGTCGAGATCAAGCTCGGCCAATAGATGGCGACAGGCAATCAGCGCAATGGCGAACAGCAGCAACGTAACGGCCAGACCAATTGGCTGACGGTATTTGCTCAAACGATCCAGCAAGCGCAAACGCTCTGGCTTGATCGGATGTTCCGCTGTGACGGTGTCTTGTGGATCAGACGAGTTGGCGCGCATCAATCACCTCTTGGATTGTGCGCGACAGGATGGAGGTATCCAGCCAAGTTACCAATCCCTGTAGAAAAAAATAATCACAAAATACTACGCCTCTCACCGGGTATCGGCGAGGGCAGTTCCTGGATTGCAGACGTCGTGCCTGCGACACAAGCATAGTCGCAAGTTGGCGAGTCTGAAGATCCCAAGCGTTCACTGCACAGTGACAGATCATTGTTGCGAAAGGACTTTTTCAACAGATACAAAAAAGGCCACTCTTTCGAGTAGCCTTTTTTGATGTTTGGTTGCGGGAGCCGGATTTGAACCGACGACCTTCGGGTTATGAGCCCGACGAGCTACCAGACTGCTCCATCCCGCGTCTGTGTGTCGGCATTCTACAGAGGATCGCGAGGGTGTCAACCTGCAATCTGGATAAAATCTGTTGAGGTTCAATCGGTTAGCGCTTTTTGCAGTGCCTGAAAAGGCGTGCAGGGCAGGTGGTACAAGGGTTTCAGCTCTATCGAAGGGCTTCTTTCGATTGAGAAAATAAATTCATCGGCCTTTTCCTACTCGTGGAAAAGAACATTCTTACCACTGGTGCTATATACAGGTGTCAGTGAGATACTGCCGATCCGGCTCGCCATGTTTCCTTTTCTGTCATGACTCAGCGAAAAATCATCCACGTCGACTGTGACTGTTTCTACGCCGCCATCGAGATGCGTGATGACCCGAACCTCGCCGGCAAGCCTCTGGCGGTAGGCGGTTCGGCTGATCGACGCGGTGTCATCGCCACCTGCAACTATGAGGCGCGGGCCTATGGCGTGCGCTCGGCGATGTCGTCGGGGCATGCCTTGAAGCTGTGCCCGGATCTGACCATCGTCAAACCGCGTATGGACGCGTATCGCGAAGCCTCGAAAGAAATTCATGTGATTTTCAGCGATTACACCGACCTGATCGAACCGCTGTCGCTGGACGAGGCTTATCTGGATGTCTCGGACAGTGCGCATTTCGGCGGCAGCGCCACGCGTATTGCTCAGGACATCCGCCGACGCGTCTCCAATCAGCTGCATATCACCGTGTCTGCCGGTGTGGCGCCGAACAAGTTTCTGGCGAAGATTGCCAGCGACTGGAAAAAACCCAATGGTTTGTTCGTGATCACCCCGGATCAGGTCGAGGACTTTGTCAGTGGTTTGCCGGTGAGCAAGCTGCACGGTGTCGGCAAGGTCACCGCCGACAAACTGGGCAGGCTCGGCATCGTCGACTGCTCGCAATTGCGCGAGTGGGACAAGTTGGCGCTGGTGCGCGAATTCGGCAGTTTCGGCGAGCGAATGTGGAGCCTGGCGCGTGGGATTGATGATCGTCTGGTGCACAACGACAGTCGGCGTCAGTCAATCAGCGTGGAAAATACCTACGACGTTGATCTGCCGGATCTGCGCAGTTGCCTCGACAAGTTGCCGGAGCTGCTGGAAACCCTGAAAACCCGCATGGCACGGATCGACAGCAGTTATCGACCGGGCAAACCGTTCGTCAAAGTGAAGTTTCATGACTTTACCCAGACCACGCTGGAACAGGCCGGGGCAGGGCGGGACTTGGGCAGTTATCAGCTGATGCTGACGCAGGCGTTCAATCGCGGCGGGAAACCGGTGCGGTTGTTGGGGGTTGGGGTGAGGCTGGAGGATTTGCGCGGTGGGTTTGAGCAGATGGAGTTGTTTGAGCGGTAGATTTGCGGTGAATGTCAGGGCCTCTTCGCGAGCAGGCTCGCTCCCACATTAGATTGCATTCCAATGTGGGAGCGAGCCTGCTCGCGAAGCTTTTAGCTTTGGCTTTTAATTCGGCCCCGGATCCGCCACCAGACGCCCCGCATCCTTGGTCAGCGACTTGAGAAACTCAGTCTGCAACTCAGGATCGTTACGCGTCAGTTCGATCAGGCTTTGTTCCAGTTCGCTGGCTTCTTCTTCCAGACCCAGTTCAGACAGGCGTTTGACCCGGTGTACCCACTGGCTCACTTCGTCGTCTTCCAGATCGTCGTAAATCAAGCCGTGCGCTTCGAGCAACTTGCCACGCAAGTGGCTGCTGATCGCCAGGGACGAGTCGGAATGCACGTCATCCTTGGCGTCCTCGACACTGATCTGCAGTTTGCCGACGTAATTGAGGTCATGCTCAGCGAATGGGCTGTCGAGCAGGTTCACACGCAGCACGCCGTTGCGGTCGGTGGTCATGTCGAAGGTCTGTTTGCCAGCCTTGACCTGTACCGGCCGCTCGCTCCACGGCAGGCTCGAATACTCCGTGCGCTTGTCGCGCTGGACTTCATCGATACCGGCCAGGTTCTGCTGCGCACGGCCGTTGGACTGCACGTTCATGAACGGGTTGAGCCCGGCAAAACCGTAACTCAGCCAATCCTTGGTCACGCTGTCCGGCAGATTGCCGAGGGCAAACACGTTGACCACGTTGGCGCCGACACCACCGACCACCGCCACCACGCCCAGCGGAATCTCGTAGACCTCGCGCCAAGGCTGGTAAGGCGTGTAGCGATCGTAGCGACGTGTCACTTCGAACTCGGTGACTTCAAAAGTCTTCTGTTCGTTGATCTTCACGCGTCGCTGCGGCAGCTCAAGCTCCTTAGGCTCACCGACATCAATCTGCAGGCTGTGGTCGAGCAACTTACGCTCGACCCGCTCTTCGTGCTCGCTGCGCTGTGACATGTGATTGGCACAGCCGCTGACCAGCAGGGCACCGCACAGGGCGGTGCCACCGAGGCCTAAGGTGTTTCGCTTGAACATGACGTCTCTATCTGGTTTCAGCGGCGGATACGGGCCTGAAGGAAGGACAGTACGTCGGCGACCGGCAGTGCTTGCGCTTCGCCTTCGGTACGACTCTTGTATTCCAGGTTACCTTCGGCGAGGCCGCGGTCACTGACCACGATCCGGTGAGGAATGCCGATCAGCTCCATGTCCGCGAACTTGATGCCCGGGCTGGTTTTCTTGTCGCGATCATCCAGCAGCACTTCGAAGCCGGCCGCCGTCAGTTCGGCGTACAGCTTGTCGGTGGCTTCGCGCACCTGCTCGGTTTCATAACGCAGCGGTACCAGGGCGATCTGGAACGGCGCAAGAGTGTCGCTCCAGATGATGCCGTTGGCGTCGTTGTTCTGCTCGATGGCCGCCGCCACCACGCGGGAAACGCCGATGCCGTAGCAACCCATTTCGAGGGTGACTGGCTTGCCGTTTTCGCCCAGCACTTCGCACTTCATCGCTTTGCTGTACTTGTTGCCCAGCTGGAAGATGTGCCCGACTTCGATGCCGCGTTTGATTTCCAGCGTGCCTTTGCCGTCCGGGCTTGGGTCGCCGGCGACCACGTTACGCAGGTCAGCCACGGTCGGAACCGGCAGATCACGCTCCCAGTTCACGCCGAAGTAGTGCTTGTCGTCGATGTTCGCGCCGATGCCGAAGTCGCTCATCAGTTCGACCGAACGGTCGATGATGATTGGCAGCGGCAGGTTCAGCGGGCCGAGCGAACCGGCGCCGGCGCCAATGGCGTCACGCAGTTCGGCATCGGTGGCCATGACCAGCGGGTTGGCCACGCCAGCTTGCTGGGCAGCCTTGATTTCGTTGAGTTCGTGGTCGCCACGAATCACCAGCGCGATCAGCTTGCCTTCTTCTTCGGCACGCACGATCAGGGTCTTGATGGTCTTTTCAATCGGCAGATTGAATTTTTCCACCAGCGCCGCGATGGTTTTGGTGTCAGGGGTATCGACCAGACGCAACTCTTCGGTCGCAGCAGCGCGCGAGGTTTCGCGTGGCACGGCTTCGGCTTTTTCGATGTTCGCTGCGTAGTCGGAACCGTTGCTGAAGACGATGTCGTCTTCGCCGGACTCGGCCAGTACGTGGAATTCGTGCGAACCAGCGCCACCGATCGAACCGTTGTCGGCTTCCACCGGACGGAATTTCAGACCCAGACGCGTGAAGATGTTGCAGTAGGCTTCATGCATGCGGTCGTAGGTAATCTGCAGCGATGCCTGATCCGCGTGGAAGGAGTACGAGTCCTTCATGATGAATTCGCGGCCACGCATCAAACCGAAGCGTGGACGGATCTCGTCACGGAATTTGGTCTGGATCTGGTACAGGTTGATTGGCAGCTGTTTGTAGCTGCTCAACTCGTTGCGCATCAGATCGGTAGACAACACTTCTTTACTCCAGACACAGCAGAAGACACGACCTTGGCGGTGTTTGATGAGCAGCAGCTCAGG
>NZ_JBIVJB010000070.1:0-26227 GCF_044750025.1 Pseudomonas sp. NPDC088885
GAAGCACTTGCTGTCGAAACCTACATAACTCATTGAATCTCAAGGAGTTTTCCGTTTCGACTGCGCCGGAAGTGGGGCGAATTATAGACGTCTGGGATCTGCCGTCAACGTCTATTTTCATATTTCTGTCACATTGGTCAAAAAAGTCCGCAAACACGAAGGCCGACCCCAAGGGGTCGGCCTTCGTAGCCCTGCTCTTCTATATATAAGCTGCGATCGCTGTACCTGAGCCTCACGGATAGCTAAACGACTTAACCAGCGTCAACTCCCCCACCGCGCGCATCGGGATAAGGAACGTCTCCATCTTCTCGCTCGGTGTTCCCTCTTCGGTAATCACCGTTACCTGCGCCGTGGTTAACGGCTGCACCGCGTCATCCCCTCCCTCTTCATCTCCACGATAGCCACCGCCGTAATAATTCACGTAAACCAGATACTGACCCTTGATCGGTGCCGGCATGGCGAAGATTTCCGGGCCGTAACCAGTGGTGACGTCGACATCCAGCGCTGCACCGTTTGGCGCGACGCGATTGCCGTACCAGATGTGCGCGCCATCGGGCGTCACCAGATGCAGGTCGAGGTCGGTACCGTCGCTGTCCCATGCCAATAAAACGCGAAGCTTGGCCGGGGTCGCGCCGCCGCTGGTGTTGAGAAACTGCGTGCGATGGCGTTGTTGTCCGTCGGGACTGCGCACTTCGACACTGTTGCTGCCATTGGGGAAGGAGAACGGTCGGTCAAAGCGTCCGGATTCGTCGATCTTCAACGGCATGCTCACACCGTTGACGATCAATCGGCCGGGCTCGGTGCTCTTCGGCGTGGCTTTGATCTCGCCACTGATGCGCGCGGTCTTGGCCTGGCCAACCGGCGTGTTCACTGACGAGGCCGGGTAGTTGACGGTCTGACGAAAACTTTCGCCCTCGCCTTCGGGCGCGCCGCTGCGCCAGCCACCGACCGGCGTGTCGAGTTTGACGCTGTCTGCAGCCATGGCCACGGGCAGCACATTAAAGGCACAGAGCAGCAGCAAGACCTGTGGATAACGGAGTGTCATGGTCTATTCCAGCAAAAGGTGACGGGCGAGCCCTTCGATGTAGGTTTCATCCTGGCCATTGGGGTGTGCTTCAAAGGCCAGGTGCAGATATTCGTGAGTCAGATCGAGGCGATCCTGCAAGGTCAGCACGCCGCGCACATAAATGCGCTGGCGTTCGCGGTCGACGTAAGGTCGTCCGAACGCGAGTTTGCACACGGCAAATGTGCTGACTTCGTTGTAGCCGGTTTCGCTGTCCAGTTTTGGCCGCCAGCCACGACGCTGTTTTTGCAGCCAGTCCTGTGCGGCGGGCAATGCTTGGCAAGAAGCAATCGGGTTATCCCAACGGCTGAGGCTGGCGCGCGGATAGGCGTGCAGCAAAATCGCGTCATATCGTTGCCCCGCATTCGCCTGCTCGACAGCCTGCTGCCAAGAGAGTTTGTCCGGGCCGGGCTGATCCGAGTGATAAGTGACGGTGCTGCCGGCCAACACCAGATCGGCTGTCCACGCGGCAATGTTGCGCGATTCGACAGAGGCCGGACGCGGCGCAACTCGCTGCCGATTGCTGCTGTCATCAATGCTCAGGCAATCGCCATTGCGCGTCGCGTTCTGCAATAGATAGGTGCGAATGGCGACGGCAAGTGCTTTGGCAGCTTCAGCGGGTTCGGCTTTGGCTTCGCGCTCGAGGACTCGGGCGACGTATTCTTCGCGATCCACGCGGGCGACGAGTTTGTCGTTGAGCAGAAACAGTTCGCCGTCGCTGTGGATATCCAACGCGTTGCTGTTGGCGAACTCGACACGGTAGTCGCCCTTTAATGAACCCGATGCCGCGATACGTTCGCCCGCCAAAACCCTCGAAACCGGATATTTCGAAAACAGGCCGACTTCTACACAGCGCCCCGCTTCCGCCGGCCATGTAATTGGCAACACCGTCGACAGCGCTTGCGCGTAATGACGCAAGACCATCTGACTGGTGCCGCGCCCGCCCGCCCAGATCGGCGAGCCGTCAGCCGTCCACCCCGCAAATCCACCCTGCCGTGACTGGGGATCCCGATCGCCGAGCCAACTCCAGGTTTTCACCCGTAGACGTCCGCCCAGTTCACCGACGACATTGCCGTCCGCTGCATTAAGCAGCACATCGAGCAGTACCCGCCGCGCCTGATCCTGCGCCGGCAAAGTCGCCAACACTTTAAGTAACTCGGCAACGGAAACACGTTGCGCCGGCTGCACCGATGGCAAATCCAGCAACCACGACGGCGCCTGCCGCGCCTGCCAATAAGCACGCCAATCCCCAGCCGCTATCCCCAACCGCGAAGGCTCGAAATACAACCCGCAAGATTTCACCAACGCCTGATCACGTTCGATCTTGCCGCCAACCGTGCAGCAATAAACCTCTTCCTTCGACTGCCCACGACATTCATATGCCGGTTCCCGCGCACCGGTATCCACCAGCCACGCGTAGACGAACAACTTCCACAGACTGCCCAGAGGCGTGTCCAGCGTCGGTGGCAACGGTTCGCGAGCAATCACCTGCGTGTGATTCAGCGACAACAACTCGCCTTTATAAGCCAGACGCAGCGGCTCATCCTGCGCCGTCGCCAGCGCAGGCATCACACACAACATCAGCCACAGCAGCGACCGGATCATGTCAGTTGACCGTGACCTGACCGAGCGCGGCTTTCGCTTCCTGGGCCTGATGCTGCGGCGCGTAAATCTGGGTGAAGCGCACCGGCGGCAGGTTGAACTGGCCTTTCTGCGAGAAGCGCACCAGATGACGCAGACGCAACTCGCCGCTCAGCGCATCCACCGGCACCGCGTAAGCCAGTTGTCCCGGTTCGAATCGCGCCTTCTCCAGCGCAGTCGGCTCAGTGCCTTCCTTAGCCTGCAACTTGATGCCCCACGTTGTGCGCTCGACATCGGCACCCGGCGGCAACGGCACTTCGAGCATGCCGTAACGCAGCGGCTTCGGCGCTTTGCTGGTGAGGATCACTTCGTCCAGATATAGGCTGTCGCTGGACAACGGCTTGTTGCCGACCGGCTCCAGTTTGAAGGTGAAGGCTTCGTCGCCCGGCACCAGTCGCGACAGACGACGGGTGATAGTCACGGCCATCGGATCGACCGCCGGTTGCTGAGTCTGGAAGCTCAGCGCCGCGCGCAATGGACGCTCTTGAGTACCGGAAACCGTCAACACGCTTGGCACCGGCGTCGCGCCCTGCCATGTCCAGTACATCTCACCGGTTGCACCGTAGTTTTTCTTCCAGCCTTCACCCGGCGTCAGCGCGATGGTCGGCGAGGCTTGAGCGATGCTGCGCTGCAGCCAGGCCAACGCCAGCGCTCGCTCCAAAGTCGATTGCTGCGGCAACAGACGTTGCAACAAAGCCTGCGCGCGCACCTGATCAAACGGTTGCAGCGACAGATTCAGCGCTTCGGCAAATGGCTGCGAACTGACCGACAGACGCTGTTGCGCAGCGCCCACCTGACGATTGAAGGCTTCCGGCAAGGTCACTTTCGACTGCGCAGCCAACGCGGCGGTCAACACCCGCGCCGCCGCCAGACCGAGCGCCGAATCCGGATCGCTCATCACCAGACTGTCTTGACCATCGTCGAGCATGGTTTCGGCATTGCCTTCACCAGCCTTGGCCAGATCCTCCATCAATCCTGTCAGCAACGTATTCACCGGCAGATGCATCTGCTTGGCGAACGACAGAATCAACGCGCGCTGCAGCAACGGTGTGTTCGGCGCTTGTTTGGCGTAAACCTCCAACACTCGCTGCCAGTGCTCCGGCGGCAAGGTCAGTTCCAGCACTTGGCTGGCGTTGAAGTCGGCGTAATAAGCGTAAGCGGTGAGGAACGCATCCGGCTCACCGTCGTAGCCCCACCAGGTGAAGCTCGCCGATGGCCCGGCCATTTGCACCAGACGCAGACGGCTGTTTTGCATGATCAGGCGCAAGCGATCGCGGATCTGCGGGTTCGACGCCAGCGATGGATAAGCGATGCTCAACGGCAGCAAGCGGCTGGCCGTTTGTTCGACGCCGCCGTACGGATAGCTGAGCAAATCATCAAGCGCCGAGCGGAACAGCGCTTGCGGACTGTCGTCCAGACGCAAGCGAATATCGGTGGCATCCGCTGGCAGGCTTAACGGAGTATCGCCGCTGGTGACGTCGAGACTTTGCGTCTGCGTCACTTGCCAGCCATCACCCGTCGCGCTGAGGCGTACAGCCAAGGCATCAGCAGTTTTACCGTCCTGCACCAGTTCCGCAGTCCATTCGCCGGAAGCCAATGCGAACCCTGGCAGTGGCAGGTAATTGATGCCGTTGTTCAAAGTCACCGGCAGACGCTGTTCGGTGCCAGCGTAGTGAGTGACCAATTCAGCCTTCACCGGTTTCTCGGCCTGACTGAACGCGAACACACCAAGCTGTGGCTGATCACCTTTGCGGAATTTGCTCGGGCCGCTCCACTTCAGGTACAGCGGTTTTTCCGAGCGCACGAACTGCTTCTTCTGCCCGACCTGACCGTCGTCGGCGATCGCTCGGGCGGTGATGCGCCAGCGAGTCAGCGAGTCTGGCATCTTGAAGGTGAAGCGGGTTTTGCCATCGGCACCGGTCAACAACTCCGGTTGCCATGCGGCGGTGTCAACGTCTTCACGGCGCGGACGCTCCAGCACTTTCACCCCGCGCTCACTGCGGTTGGCTTTGCCCGGCGCACCCGGACTGCCCGGCAGCGCGACGTCATAACTGATGAACGACAGGCTGGCGCTGGTGCGCACGTTGTTGCGGCGCGGGTGATAGAAGAACTGGTCGATGGTCGGCGCGACTTCCGGTTGCAGCGCGTAAACCATTTCGTCGACGACGCTGACGGTCAGATGCGCCGGTACCGCTTTGCCGGCGAACTGCGTGGTCAGGTCAACCGTGACGGTGTCGCCCGGCAGATAGACCTGTTTGTCAGTGCTGATCGCCACGTCGATTTGCGGCGCGATGACTTTGATCCCGGCGTTCTGGAAACTGTACTGACCACCCTTGGTGTAGAGCACGGAGAAGGTCAGGTTCGGCGCGAAGTTGTCTTTCACCGGGATGCGCGCGCGGTATTGGGTATCGCTGAGTTTTTCCAGTTTCAGCCAGTCGCCGCCCTTGGCCAGCAGCGCAGTGGCTTCGACTTTGTCGCGTTCCAGCGACAGCAAGGCATCGCTGACCGGCTCCGGAAAAGTAATCAGCGCCAGCGCTTCATCGCCAGCCTTGTACTCAGGTTTGTCGAGGACGATTTCCACGGTGCCTGGCACTGCTTTCACGCCGTCGCCAGTAACCGAATGCCCGGTGGCACCGAGCACGCGACCGTGCTGGTCTTTCAACGTCAGGTTGTAAGTGCCGGGACGATCGAAGGCCAGACTGAAGCCCTTGTCCGTCGCCGCGAGTTTGCCTTCGCCCGTGCTCTGGTCTTCCAGGCGCACCCAGCCGTAAGTGCTCGGCGTCACCGCTTTGCTCTGCTCGCTGCCGCCCTCGTTGGCGTAGCTGAACGCAACCTTGTCGCCGACCGCGCTAAAGCGTTGCGGCGCGCTCAAGCGGAAGCTTGCGGCGCCACGGTCAATCAGGATTTCCTTGGTGGTCTTGACCCGATACGCCGCGCCATCGCTGGCAAACACGGTGAGCATGTAGCGGCTCGGTTTGTCGGCGGCCGGCAGGTCGAGGGTCGCGTTGCCCTTGCTGTCGGTGGTCAGTTCGGTGCTGGTCAGTTCCACCGGGAATTGCCCGAGGTATTGCAGCTCGTTGTCGACCATCGACAGTTGTTGGGCGCGCAGACTCAAGGTCAGTTTGGCGTTGGCCACCGGTTTGCCGTCCGGGTACAGCAGCACCAGACTGCCCTTCACCGGTTCGCCGGTGCGGTAATCCTGTTTGGCCAGATTCAGCGAAATCTCGAAGTGCGGCTTGATGTACTCGGCTACACGGAAAGCGCTGCTGTAGGCCTGATCCTTGTAGTTGAAACGAATCTCGTAACCGCCCGCCACCGCGTTGTCCGGCAACTGGAAGCGGCCCTGAGTGCCGGCCTTCGAATCGAGTTTCAAATCGAGGTGCTGCAACTCGGTGCCCGTCGCATCCAGCACCGCAACGCTGACATCCGCCGCCCCCGGCAATACCGAATCCCGCGCATTTTTGAACTCTCGACCAACGATCTTCAGCGACACCCAATCACCCGGGCGATACAGCGGCCGGTCGGTGAAGGCATACAGTTTGGTGTCGTAGATTTCGCTGTCGTAATAGAAGTTTTCGGAGACGAACACCCCGCCCTCTTCGTCCTCGCCGATGACGAACGAGCGCTCAGGGCTGACGTGTTTCAGACGCAGCAAACCATCGGCATCGGTCGCACCGCTGCTCATCACACCGAGGCCGTCAGTCCACAGCACATTGACCTTCGGCATCGAGCTGCCTTCGTGTTTGCGCGCGGCCCAGACCAGCAATTCATCACCGGCAATCTTGCTCACCGCAACGGTGTTGGAGACGAACACCATGGTGGTCGCGCGGTACTTGCCGATCAGCGCTTCGACCAGATACAGACCCGGCTTCAGATTGCCCAACGGGATGTAAACGTTGCCCGGTGCGACGCTGACGAAATCACTGGAAGACCCCGCCAGATCCACACCTTCCGGTGGCTGAATCGGCTTGGCCTGCCACAACGGATAGCGAAACTGGCTGACCACCGGCAGACCCGGAATCAACGCAAATTGCGGCTGCGCGTCGTACGGCGTCGGCGCGGCGATGGCGTTGCCCATCTTCAGTTCCGGCACTTCCTCAGTGACCTGTTTGCGCGACTCATAAGAGAACGCGCGCTGCATCACCCGACGGGATTTGCGGTACCAGTTGTCCCACAGGTACGCGAGGGTGTTGGACAGGCCTTCACCCTTGAACTGACCGTCGCTGACCACGCGGTGCAGGTTCTTTTGGCGCTTGAGGAAGTCCAACGGCTTGTCGATGCGATACACACGAATATCGGCGCCGCCGTACGGTTCCATGCGGAATCGACGGTAATCGCGGCCCGGCGCTTCGAGGCGAACCATTGCCTGTTCATCACTGGCGAAACTGCTGTCGGCAAGCAGGAAAAAGCTCTCACCGGACACCGGCGTATAGCCGCTCGGCTCGACGGTATCTTCGGCATTCACCGGCGAAAAAGGCAGGGCTAATACCAACAGTAGGGGCAGGAAACGCAACATGCGGGCACCGGTCATTGGGAGAGAAAGTTCAGTCGATAGACGCCGATGAAGTTGGGGTTGGCTGCGTCGGGTATCCATCGGGTGTCCTTCCATGTCATGAGTTGCTGCAGGCTTGCCGAACGCATGCCGTTGTCAGTCGGGGTGGTGGTGCCGGTGTGATAGGCGATGTAGCGGCCCATCCAGATCATCAGGTGCTGGTCGTCGCCCTGATCGAAAAACATCAAATCACCCGGCCGCGCCTGCGACACGTCGCGGCTGACCAGATGGCTGTTGAACTGAATCAGTTTGATCGCGTTGACGTAAGGCCCGACCTTGCCGCCACCCTGCTGCCATTGCTGGGCGAGCTTGCGCTGGTCATCGGTCAGCGACAGCTCCGGCGGCAGATAACGATTGGACAGGCCATTGCTGCGCAGCCATTTATCGTCGTGGACTTTCAGCGCTTCGTTGGCGGCGAAACGCACCAGCCCGGCGCAATCCTGTTGATACCAGCGCGGGCTCGGGCCTTGGCTCAGTTGCTCCTGGGCGATGCGCACGAACCAGGCGCGAAACACTTGGGACTGTGCCGGATCAAGCGACGGCGCTTCAACGGCTCGGGCTCCCGCACTGAGTAACAGTGCGAGCAAGCCGAAACTGCGCATCAGTGCCGTCACAGTGCTTTCCACTCCAGCGGCAGCCATTGCCAGTGGCCGTCAGGCTCGCTGCCTTCGGGCAAGGTCAGAGCGTATTTGCCGTAACCGCCGAGGGTGCGCAGTTTTGGGATCAGGTAGGTTTGCGCGGCGTTGTAAAACACCGGTTCCATGTCCTGCGGCAGGCTGTCGAGGGTTTCCTGCTGCATCAGTTGCGCCATCGAATCCGGGCCGAAGTAGATCGGCATCAGCACATCTTTGGGCAGTACGTCGGCCATCGGCGGGAAGCGTTTGTCGAGGGTGCCGAGGGCCTTGTCGACGAGTTTGTCATCGAGGGAGAACAGCAGCGTCGAACCGTGGCGCGCGAGACTGACTTTCATGAAAGCCTTGCCGGAAATAGCCTCCGGGTTCTCGGCATCTTTGGCTGCGTAAGGGCCGAAGTTGGAGCTGACCTGACGCTGCCAGACGTGGTTCTGGCCTTCGTGTTTCTCGACCACCGGAAACACGTTTTCTTCAACATTGGACTCAAACGCGCCGACCATCGAGCCGAACAATTTGCCGAGGTCGCCGTCGAGTTTGCCACTGTCTTCATCTTTCAGACTGGCGACCAACAGCGGCGTGTACAAACGCGAATCGGCATACCAGCACAGGCCTGCTGCACCCGCGACGTGTTCGGTGATGGTTTGCGCCACGGCTTCTTCGGCACCGAGTTTTACCAGCAGCGGTTTTTGCGGTCCGGCCGCGACCGGCAAGGTCACGCAGGCACTGGCACCGAGCGGCATCGCCTGCCAGACCGGTTTGAAATCGAAGTCCGGCTGGTTTTCCAGTTCATCCATCGCGAGGTAACTGTGCCAGCCCTTGTCGTCCATGTCGAAACGCAGCCCGGCGAAGTTCGGGATGAAACGCTGATAACCCATGGCAAGGACGCTGGAATTGACCGACAGACGCTGTTTGGTTTCCGGGGTTTTCGCTGGCAGACCGAAGGCTTCGGGGAACAGTTTTTCACCGTTGAGCAGCGCCGCGAATGCCTGCGGTGAAACGTGACCCGACTCTTCGGAGGCGCCGCTTTCCGGGTCGTAGTACTTGGCCGGGTTGGACAGCGCCACCAGTTTGTCGCCGTGAGAAGCGAACAGCAGGGCTTTGCTCGCGTTGTAAGTCAACTGATAGAGCGGCACGGTGTCGCCACCGACCTTGATTTCGGCAATCTGGCTGAGTTGCGTGTCATCCAGTGCGACCTTCGCCAGCGGCTCGAGCAATTTGGCCAGACCGCCGCGATCCATCACCAACAGGAAATCCTTGAGGCGACCATCCGCCCCGCGCCACAGCGCCACGTCGGCCGGTTGATCGAAAAGCGCTTCGATCAGGCTGTCCTGCAACTTCAGATCATGCTCGTAAATGATCCGGCGCAGACTACCGATCAGGCCGAGACGATCGGCGTGGGTTTCGTAATAGAAGACGAAATCTTCGGTGAGCGTGGCTTTGAGGAACGGCACGGTCAGCAAGTCTTTGGGCAACTGGCTCAGGGAATGTGTTTCGAGCAGCGCGTCCGGACGGCTCAGACCGAGCTTGTCACTGGCCAATTCCGCCGGCGGCGCTTTGGGCTTGAGCAGCAGCCAGCCAAAACCACCCGCCACGCCAGCCACCAGGCACAACCCGGCCAGCAGCAATGGCCAGCGCCGCGAAGGTTTCGCCGCTGGCGTGTCGACAGCCGAAGTCACAGTGTTTTCGCTCATCTTTTCAAAGCCCGATTTCATCCGTGCAGCGGGATGCTTATTAATAGTTGAAAGTCTTTACCAGCAGCAGATCACCGATCGCCCGCAGGGGCACGATGAACGTTTCGCGTTTTTCGTCGACGGTGTTTTCGTTGAGCACCAGCGTGATTTGCGAGGTGATCACCTCGTTCTGATTGCTGGCCTCCTCGAAGTTATAGCCGCCGTCACCGAAGTTGCCCCAATAGTTGACGTAAACCAGATAGGTGCCATGCAGCGGCGCGGTCATGGTGAACATTTCCGGGCCGGGGCCATCGACGCCATCCGGGTCGAGCCCGCCGCCATTGCTCAGCGCCGGCTGCGCCCAGAACGCATGCTGACCGTCGGGCGTGACAATGTGCAGATCGAGTTCGGCTTTCGGATCGTCCCATCCCAAGACAAGGCGAATTCGCGCCGGCGTGCGCAAATTGTTTGCTTCATAAAATTGCACGCGCTTTAGCGACTGGCCTTCGGCGCTGATCACCTCGACGCTGTTGGAGCCCGCGCCGAACGCATACGGCCGGGCGAAACGCCCCTGGTCGTCGGTGTACAGATTCAGTGGATTGCCATTTACCGCAAGGCTGTGCGGCGGGCGCTGATGCCCGATGGCTTTGAGCTGACCCTGGATCATCGTGCGATTGCGCTGGATGCCGCGATCAATCGGCGGCGTCGGGTAGGCGACTTGCGGATTTTCCGTACGATCGAGCAAGCCGTGATAGCGCCAGCCACCGACCGGTTCAGACAGTTCGGCAGTCGGCGCGGCCCACAGCACTGGCGCGCAGGCCAGGCCGATCAACAGCAAAAGAAGTGAACGCATGTGATGCCTCCTGCCATGCCTGAACGAAACCTTGCACCCGATCCTCGGTACTTCACAGCGGTGAAACTGCGTTTCGTCTGAAAGACCCATGACTGTCGGGTCGTAGAAGGCGCGAAGATTAGCCAGTTGGTGGTTTTTTAACAATCGGATACAGGTGCGATGGCTGTAGGAAACTGGCCAAACGGTGGACGGTGAGCCGATTAGGGATCATATTCGGCTCACCAAATGAGCCGAATAGCCTTTCTATTCGGCTCACGCATTTGAGGACAAGTCACAAATGGCAACTCAGTGGATCTGGCAGCAGCCCGACCGGCCCGACTTCAACTGGCAGGCAGAGCGCCTGACGCCGTTGTTGCGCGAGTGTGTGCAGGCACAAGGTCAGTTAATGGGCATGGCCGGTTCGGTGAGTAACGCCTTGGGGGCGCAGGCTGAGCTGGATGCCTTGCTGCAAAACATCGTGACCTCCTCGGCGATTGAGGGGGTGCAGCTGAATGTCGGCTCGGTACGTTCATCGCTGGCCAGACGTTTGGGCGTGGCGTTGATCGACGGCGATAACGTCAGTCAACGCAGTGAAGGTCTGGCGCAATTGATGTTGGATGCCACCCGGCGATTCGCAGAACCACTTAGCTCAGAGCGTTTGCTGGAATGGCACAGATGGTTGTTTCCTGACCAGGGCACCGAGCTCACTTCAAGATCATTGCGGGTCGGCGCGCTACGCGGGGATGAGCCGATGCAGGTGGTGTCAGGAAGAATTGATCGTCCGACGGTACATTTCGAAGCCCCACCGCGCGAGGGACTTGAAGATCAACTTGAACAATTTCTGCAGTGGTTTGAGGCCAGCCAGCATCAAACAGCGCTGGATCCGATGTTGCGGGCGGGCATCGCGCATTTCTGGTTTGTCACCTTGCATCCGTTCGACGATGGCAACGGTCGTCTGACCCGCACGATCACTGATCTGGCGCTGGCTCAAGGCGAGGCGCAAGCCATTCGTTTCTACGCTATGTCGGCGAGCATTCTGGATGACCGCTCCGGGTATTACAGAGTGCTGGAGTCGAGCCAGAAAGCTTCGCTGGATATCACTGATTGGTTGATGTGGTTTCTGCAAACGTTGCTGCGCAGTCTGCAACAAGCCATCACGCGGATTGAAAGTGTGCTGGGCAAGACGCGGTTCTGGCAGGCGCATCGCGAGTCCGGACTGTCGGTGGAGCAGATCAAAGTACTCAATCGTTTGCTCGACGGCGGTGAGCGGGGTTTTGAGCTCGGTATCAGTGCCGGGCAGTATCAGACGGTGGCGAAAGTGTCGAAGGCCACGGCGACCCGGCATCTTGCGGAGTTGCTGGAGAAAGAATGCTTGCAGCGCTTGCCGGGAGGTGGCCGGAGCACGCGCTATCAAATCCGCTATCCGGATTAACACTGACAATGCCCACCTGTGGCGAGGGGATTTATCCCCGTTGGGCTGAGCAGCAGCCCCAAAAGCTACGAGCACCTATTTTCAGGTCTACCGAGTCAGCATTGATTACGACTGCTGCGCAGCCGAACGGGGATAAATCCCCTCGCCACAAAGGATATTTGTTCTCACAAGGGATCTTTGTATTCAGATCCGATCTTTGTTTTGCACAAGGGATCTTTTCATTCAGAGAAGATCTTTATCCTGCACAAAGGATCATTTGTTCTGGCGCGCATCGCCCTGCTCATTTGCCCACAACCCCCCTATCTGCTAGTGTCGCGCCGGTTTAACGTCAACCGGAAATCGCCGCCATGGCCCGCAAAAAAGCTGCACTGGATTTCGAACAGTCCCTCGCCGACCTGCAAACATTGGTCGAGCGTCTGGAGAACGGTGAATTGTCGCTGGAAGACTCGCTGACCGCTTTCGAGCAGGGCATCGGTCTGACCCGTGATTGCCAGGCAGCGCTGGCGCAAGCCGAGCAGAAGGTGCAAGTGCTGCTGGAGCGCGATGGCGAACTCGCCGAGGAACCCTTCGACGCGGAACAGCCAGAATGATTGCAGCGTACACGGCGACCAGCCAGAACCGCGTCAATGCGGCTCTGGAGACCCTGTTCAATGCGCCGCTGCCGGAGTTGGCACGTCTTTATGAAGCCATGCGCTACAGCGTGATGAACGGCGGCAAACGCGTGCGTCCGCTGCTGGCTTATGCTGCCTGCGAAGCGTTGGGCGGCAAGGCTGAGCAAGCCAACGGCGCGGCCTGCGCGGTTGAGTTGATCCACGCGTATTCGCTGGTTCACGACGATTTGCCGGCGATGGACGATGACGATCTGCGTCGCGGCCAGCCGACCACCCACAAAAAATTCGATGAAGCTTGCGCGATTCTTGCCGGTGATGGCTTGCAGAGTCTGGCCTTCAGCGCCCTGCTCGATCCGCGCCTGAGCGATTGCAGCAGCGATATCCGTCTGCAAATGGTCACCGCGCTGGCTCAGGCAGCAGGCCCGGCGGGCATGGTTGGCGGCCAGGCCATCGACCTCGGCTCGGTCGGCCTCAAGCTCGATCAAAAAGCCCTCGAACAGATGCACCGGCACAAGACCGGCGCGCTGATCGAAGTCAGCGTCAGACTCGGCGCCCTCGCCAGCGGCCGTGCCGAGAAAGACGAACTGCGTGCCCTGCAGACTTATGCACAGGCCATCGGCCTGGCGTTTCAGGTGCAGGACGACATCCTCGACGTCGAAAGCGATACCGAAACCCTCGGCAAACGCCAGGGCGCTGACATCGCTCGTGACAAACCAACCTACCCGGCATTGCTCGGCCTCGACGCCGCCAAGGCCTACGCCCTGGAACTGCGCGATCAGGCTCTGCATGCGCTGCGACCGTTTGACGCGGCGGCTGAGCCTTTGCGTGAGCTGGCCCGGTATATCGTTGAGCGGCGCAACTGAGCGCCGAGCAGCCAAAAAATACCAACGCGTGGGCAGGGGGCGATGCATCAGGTAAACTGCCGCATCTTTTATACCTATAACGATTCGCCTGATGCCCACGACGTTTCATGAGATTCCCCGCAAGCGCCCGACCACGCCCCTGCTCGACCGCGCGAATTCGCCGGACGGCCTGCGCCGGTTAGGCGAAGCCGAGCTGGAAACCCTGGCCGATGAGTTGCGCCTGGAATTGCTCTACACGGTCGGTCAGACCGGTGGGCATTTCGGCGCCGGCCTGGGCGTGATCGAGCTGACCATCGCGCTGCATTACGTCTTCGACACGCCGGACGACCGGTTGCTGTGGGACGTCGGTCATCAGGCTTATCCGCACAAGATCCTCACCGGTCGTCGCGAGCGCATGGGCACGCTGCGTCAGAAGGACGGCATCGCGGCGTTCCCGCGCCGCGCCGAGAGCGAGTACGACACCTTTGGCGTCGGCCACTCCAGCACCTCGATCAGCGCAGCGCTGGGCATGGCGATTGCCGCCCGCCTGCAAAACAGTGATCGCAAGGCGATCGCGGTGATCGGCGACGGCGCGTTAACTGCCGGCATGGCCTTCGAGGCGCTGAACCACGCGCCGGAAGTGAACGCCAACATGCTGGTGATCCTCAACGACAACGACATGTCGATCTCGCGCAACGTTGGCGGTCTGTCCAATTATCTGGCGAAGATCCTGTCCAGCCGCACTTACGCGAGCATGCGTGAAGGCAGCAAGAAAGTCCTGTCGCGCCTGCCTGGCGCCTGGGAAATCGCCCGTCGTACCGAAGAATACGCCAAAGGCATGCTGGTTCCCGGCACCCTGTTCGAAGAGCTGGGCTGGAACTACATCGGTCCGATTGACGGCCACGACCTGCCAACGCTGATCGCCACGCTGCGCAACATGCGTGATCTGAAAGGCCCGCAGTTTCTGCACATCGTCACCAAGAAAGGCAAAGGCTTCGCCCCGGCGGAAGTCGACCCGATCGGCTACCACGCCATCACCAAACTCGAACCCCTGGACGCTCCGGCCGCGGCGCCGAAGCAAGCCAGCGGGCCGAAGTATTCGGCGGTGTTCGGCGAGTGGTTGTGCGACATGGCGGCGGCGGATCCACGCTTGGTCGGGATCACCCCGGCGATGAAGGAAGGCTCGGATCTGGTGGCGTTCAGCGAACGCTTCCCGCTGCGCTATTTCGACGTGGCGATTGCCGAACAGCACGCGGTGACGTTCGCCGCCGGCATGGCCTGCGAAGGCGCGAAACCGGTTGTGGCAATCTACTCGACGTTCCTGCAGCGTGGTTACGACCAGTTGGTGCATGACGTTGCGGTGCAGAACCTCGACGTGCTGTTCGCCATCGACCGCGCCGGTCTGGTTGGCGAAGACGGCCCGACCCACGCTGGCAGCTTCGATCTGTCGTACCTGCGTTGCATCCCGGGCATGGTGATCATGACCCCGAGCGATGAAAACGAACTGCGCAAAATGCTCACCACCGGCCACCTCTACAACGGCCCGGCGGCGGTGCGTTATCCGCGCGGAAACGGCCCGAATGCGACCATCGAAAAAGATCTCGAACCGGTGGAAATCGGCAAGGGCATCGTCCGCCGTCAGGGCAACAAAGTCGCCCTATTGGTGTTCGGCGTGCAACTGACCGAAGCGCTGAAAGTCGCCGAGAAGCTGGATGCCACCGTGGTCGACATGCGTTTCGTCAAACCACTGGATGAAGAACTGGTGCGCGAGATTGCCAGCAGCCACGAGTTGCTGGTGACCATCGAAGAGAACGCGATCATGGGCGGCGCCGGTGGCGCGGTCAGCGAGTTCCTGGCGCGGGAGAACATCCTCAAGTCGATGCTGCATCTGGGCTTGCCGGACATCTACGTCGAACACGCCAAGCCTGCGCAAATGCTGGCGGAGTGTGGGCTGGATGAGGCCGGGATCGAAGCGTCGATTCGTCAGCGTCTGGCCCTGCTCGATAAATAAACGCAATACCCTTGTGGGAGCGGGCTTGCTCGCGAAAGCGTCGGATCAGTCAATGATGAGTTGACTGACACAGCGCCTTCGCGAGCAAGCCCGCTCCCACATTTGATTTGTGTACACCTGAAATTCCCGATGGATTGCCATGAAACTCTCGCGCCTCGCCCTGCCCTTCTTCCTGCTGCCGTCCGCCAATGTCCTCGCCGATAACTTCGAGCGTGATCAGGCGTTGAAGCTGCCGGACACGTTGATCTCCGCCAACCGCCAGGTCGAAGCACGCAACGACAGCAGCGCCGCCAACACCGTGTTCACCCGTGAAGACATCGACCGCCTGCAACCGAGCGACGTGCCGGACTTGCTGCGTCGCGTGCCGGGTGTGCAAGTGGCGCAGACTGGCGGACGCGGCAGTCTGCCGGGGATCTATATACGCGGCACGCAATCGGCGCAGAGCCTGGTGTTGGTCGATGGTCAGCGCATCGGCAACTCGACTTCGGGCGACAGCAATCTGCAGCATCTGAACATCGAGCAGATCGAGCGTGTGGAAGTGCTGCGCGGCTCGCGTTCGGTGATTTACGGCAGTGATGCGATTGGCGGGGTGATTCAGATTTTCACCCGACGCGGCACTGAGCAGGGTTTGCAGCCACGCATGCACGTTGGTTTCGGCAGCAACCAGACGTGGGAACGCAGCCTCGGCTTGTCCGGCGGCGATGACAAAACCCGTTTCAACCTCGGCGCCAGCCTTGATGAAACGGCCGGGATTGATCGCACGCACGAGTCGTATCCGAGCGATGCCGATCACGATGCCTACCGCAATAAGTCCATTAGTTTGAGCCTCAGCCATGCGCTGACCGATGACATCGAAATCGGCGCCAATCTGCTGGATAACCGTGGCAAGAGCGAGTTCGACAACCCGTTCGGCCGCTTCGACATGAACACCTTCGAGTCGGTGCAGCAGCAGCCTTACAGCGATTTCAACGTCAGCAGTATCAGCAGCTACTTCGACGCACGGGTCAACGACCTCTGGAAAACCCGCGTCGAGTTCGGCCATACCGAGAACCGCGAGAAGACCCTGGATAAACTCAGCGACGAGCACACGGTGTTCAACACCTATCGCGATTCGGTGAACTGGCAGAACGACCTGACCTTGAACGCGCGCAACAGCTTGATCCTCGGCGGCGACTGGTACGAGGATCGCGTCAACAGCAGCACCTCGTTTGACGAGGACAGCCGCTGGAACCGCGCGGCGTTTATCCAGCATCGTTATCAGGCCGACAGCTTCTCCACCGAACTCGGCCTGCGCCACGATGACAATCAACAATTTGGCAGTCAGAACACTTGGAGCGGCACGTTCACCCTGCCGCTGAATCCGGATAACGATCTGCTGCTCAGCTACAGCGAAGGCTTCCGCGCACCGACCTTTAACGACCTGTACTACCCGGATTTCAGCAACCCGAACCTGAAACCGGAAACGTCGAAGAGCTACGAACTGCAATGGCGCAGCCAGTTGAGCGACAGCAGCCGCCTGGAGGCGTCGATTTACCGCACGGATCTGCAAGACGCGATTATCTTCGGCAGCAACTCACGTCCAGAAAACGTCGCTTCGGCGCGAATCAACGGTTTTGAAGCGGCGCTGAAACAGGAATTGTTCGACTGGCAGAGCAACCTGGGCGTGTCGATCATTGATCCGCGCGATCGTGATTCCGGGCATACCCTGGCGCGTCGTGCGCGGCGGACGTTGAGCTGGGATCTGGATCGGCAGTTTGATCGGATCAGTGTCGGTGCGAGCTGGCAGGCGGTAAGCAGCAGTTATGACGATCGCGACAACAATCAATCGCTGGGTGGCTACGCATTGTTTGGACTGCGCAGCAGTTGGGCGCTGAACCGTGAGATCAAACTGGATCTGAAGGTCGATAACGTTTTCGACAAGGGTTACAGCCGAGCGAATTACAGCTATGACGGCGGTCAGTATGGTTATCGCGAGGAAGGTCGGATGTGGATGTTTGGTGTCACCTGGACACCTCAACTCTAAGATTTTCCACCATCCCTGTGGCGAGGGGATTTATCCCCGTTCGGCTGCGCAGCAGTCGCAATAAACGCTGACTCAATCAAACTGAAAAAATGCATTGGCAGTTTTTGGGGCAGCTTCGCAGCCCAACGGGGATAAATCCCCTCGCCACAAGTTATTGGCTAGGCGCGATGATTTGGCAGAGTTTGGCGGTGGCGTCGATCATCTGGCCGCTTGGGCGTTCGAGGCCTTTGTCGGTGACCAGCAGTAGTTGCTGCTGCTTTACAGCGGCGACCTGCGGCCAGTTTTTCCAGGCGTTGAGCTGGGACTGGTCGCTGGCCAGAATCACTTCGGGATCACGTTGCAACACCGCCTCGATGCTGACTTGCGGCGCAGGCAAGGTCAGATCACTGAACACATTGCGCGCCCCGCACACTTGCAGCGCATCACTGATGATTTGCCCGCCACCCACGGTGTACAGCGGCTTGTCCCACACCTGATAAAACACCCGCAACGGCACTTCCCGGTGATAGCGCTGGCGTAGATCCGCGAGTTTTTGCCGCAGACCCGCTGCCAGTTTCACCCCGCGCTCAGGTCGGCCCAATTGCGTGGCAATGGCTTCAATCTGCGTGGAGAGTTGATCTAAAGAATGCGGTTCGGCGACGAAAGTCGGAATGCCCAAGCGCTTCAACTGATCACGTTGTGCCGGGCCGACGCTGCCGGGCCAGAGCAGCAACAAATCAGGCTTAAGGCTGAGCAACTGTTCCATGTCGAGCTGGCCATAACGACCCACCGATGGAACGTTAGCGATTTCAGCAGGACGCTCACCGGCATCCAGCACCCCGACCAACAGGTCAGCCGAATCCAGCTCAACGACAATTTCAGAAAGCGACGGTGCGAGGCTGACCACCCGCAGGTTTGCCAGCACCGGACCGCTGACGGCCAGCAGCAGAACCGCCAGCCAGAGACGGCGCATCAGCCGAGTTGACGCGGGATGCGGTAGAGATAAAACAGCACGGCGGTGGACAGCGCCAGCAGCATCAACGGTACTGCTTCGAGACCGACGAATACCGCCAGTGCGCCGATCCACGCTGGCAAGGCTGCCGCGAGAAACGCCGAGCGACGGTTCGCCGCAAGGGCAATCCACGCGCCGGGTTCTTCAGGGGTATCGAGGGCTTTTTGCGTGGCGATCAGTGCGTGTTTGTAGCGGCCGAAAAACTTCAGGCTGACAAACATCGACGCCACGCCGGCAATGAACAGCGGCATCGCCAGCACCGGCAGAATGCCGTCGCTCTGGCCGAACAGGGCGTTGATCACGAACAGCGGCACCAGCGCCAGCGCGAGGTATTTCCACCAGGCGACGGACAATCGGCGCCGCACCTGACCACGGGTCACGCCCGGTCTACCTCGCCCTGATGCTCGTTGCCCATCATGTGGTCGAGCTTGCTGGCCTTGGTCGCCAGGTAGAGTTTGTTGTGCGGGTTGTGGCCGGTGTGCAGTGGCACGCGCTCGGCGACGGTGATGCCCATGTCGGTCAAGGCTTTGACCTTGCGCGGGTTGTTGGTCATCAGGCGCAGGGATTTCACGCCCAGATGCTCCAACATCGGCAGGCACATCGCGTAGTCACGCTGATCGGCGGCGAAGCCGAGACGCTCGTTGGCTTCAACGGTGTCGGCGCCGCCGTCTTGCAGTTCGTAAGCACGGATCTTGTTCAACAGACCAATGCCGCGACCTTCCTGACGCAGGTACAGCAACACACCTCGGCCTTCGCGGGCGATGGCTTTGAGTGCGCCTTCGAGTTGCGAGCCGCAGTCGCAACGCTGGCTGAACAAGGCATCGCCGGTCAGGCATTCGGAGTGCAAGCGGCCGAGTACCGGGGCACCGTCGGTGAATTCACCGAGGCTCAGCACAACGTGCTCGCGGCCGGTGGCTTCATCGAGAAAACCGTGCATGGTGAATTGCGCAAAAGGCGTTGGCAGCTTGGAAGCGGCGACAAAGACGACAGGCACCGGTGTGCTCCTGATCTAAAGAGTCTGAAAATTCGCAGGCCGGCATTGTAACAGCAGGTTCCTACCGGCGCTTAGGCTGAATTATCGGGGATAACGATCAAAAAGTTTGATAACTACAGACTTGCCTGGATCCCTGTGGGAGCGGGCTTGCTCGCGAATGCGGTGTGTCAGTCGACAGATTGGCTGGCTGAGCCAACGCTTTCGCGAGCAAGCCCGCTCCCACAGGGGTTTTGTACAAGCATCCGGATCGGTGTTCAGTTCGGGTTGAAGGGGTAGGGTTGTTTCCACTTCTCGAAGATCGGCTTAAGCTCGCCGCTCTTCACCAGTTGCTCCATGCGCTGATCGAATAGCGCCATCAGTGCACGAGCTTGCGGCGTGTCGGCGAAGCCGAGGTACAACGGCAGCTCGACCAGGTGCGAATAGCGATACTGCGCCGGATCCGGCGCACTGCGCATCACCGCTTCAATCTCGGTCAGCGCATCGATGTAGTAATCCGCCCGCCCCTGTTTGAGCATCGGCAGGATGCCGGTGCGGCGCTCGATCTGGTTGTAGCGTTTGACGTTAGGCAGGTAGTTTTCGTAGCGATAACCGCGCACCCAGGCCAGTCGGTATTTGCCGAGGGTCGCCAAGGTCGGCGGCGGGTTGCTCGCCAGACCCAGCGCGTAGATGTGATCGGAATCGAAATTCCAGTGCGGATACAGCACTTGCCCGGCTTCATCACGATAGGAACCGACCAGCGCGTCGACTTCCTTCAACTGCACCAAACCGATCGAGCGTGTATACGGCACGCTGCGGATCTCGACTTTAACGCCGACCGGTTCAAAAACCTTGCGCAGCACATCCCAGGCGAGTCCGTGGCCGTCGGCGGCGGTGTAGTCTTCCCAGTCTTCGCTGGCCAGATGAATCACCGCCGGCGCATGCACAGCTTCCTGAGCACTGACGACAGTGCTCAACAAGGTCAACATCAGCAGCGCCAGCCAGCGTCGAGCCATCCCTAGTGTCCTCACTTAACCCTGTACGGCGCGGATCAGGCGAAAATCCACACCAGTCCCTGCATGGCCAGCCAGGCGAACACGCCGGCCAGCACGTCGTCGAGCATGATGCCGACGCCGCCATGAACATGCCGGTCGATCCAGCGAATCGGCCACGGCTTGAGAATGTCGAAGAAGCGGAACACCAGAAAACCCGCGAGCAACCAGTACCAGCCTTCCGGCACCAGCCACAGGGTGATCCACATCCCGACCATTTCGTCCCAGACGATGCCTTCGTGGTCGTGTACCCGCAGATCGTCGGCGACTTTGCCGCACAGCCAGAAGCCGAACAGCATGGTGATCCCGAGCATCAGCCAGTAACCCCAGTCGGGCAGCATCTGCCACAACGGGATAAAGGGTAGCGCAACTAACGAGCCCCACGTGCCCGGCGCTTTCGGCAGCGTGCCGGAACCGAAGCCGAACGCGAGGAAATGCCAGGGATTGCGCCAGACCGACGGCGGAACGAATTCGGCCGGAACCTGTTTCGGGTGATCTGTCACGGTGTCTCCTGAAAATGTTGATAGCCCCGGGTTTGCGGGGTGATGTCGTGCCCTTCGCGATCCAGCAGCACCACGCCCCGCCCTTCGGCCACGCGGCCGATCACATGGATCGGCCAGCCATTGGCCAGCAGCGCCGACAACTCGACGGACGGCAGGGTGAACGCCAGCACGTAATCATCGCCACCGCTCAACGCCGCGCGCTCGGCACCCCGTTGACCGAGAAACGCCACTAAAGCATCCGACAACGGTACGCGCTCGCGTTCAATCTCAAGTCGCACCTGCGATGCCAATGCGATGTGGCCGCAGTCGGCGAGCAAGCCATCGGAGATATCCAGCGCCGACGTGGCTTTGCCACGCAGAGCCTGACCGAGGGCAAGTTGCGGTTGCGGCGACCAGTAGTGATCGAGCAGCGGTTGGGCGATATGAGGTTCGGCATCACGCTGACCGAGCACCAGCGGCAGCGCGCCGGCAGCATTGCCCAACTCGCCGCCGACACAGAGCAAGTCGCCCGGTTGCGCGCCGCTGCGGGTCAACGCCTGACCGGCAGGCACGCGACCAAACACAGTCACCGTCAGGCTCAACGGCCCGCGCGTGGTATCGCCGCCGACCAGCGCAACGCCGCAACTCTGCGCCATGCGGTTCAAACCGCGGGCATAGGCTTGCAGCCAATCGGCGGTCACCGTCGGTACAGTCACGGCAAGGGTAAAGGCAACGGGCGTGGCGCCCATGGCGGCCAGATCACTGACCGCAACGGCCAGCGAGCGCTGACCGAGCAGAAACGGATCGCAGGGGTCGGCGAAATGCACACCGGCCACCAGCGTATCGGTGGAAATTGCCAACTGTTCCCCGGAGGGAACAGCGAGCAAGGCGCAGTCATCGCCAATCCCGAGAGCAACGCCTTCGCCGCCCTGCGCACAAGGCGCGGCGGCGAAGAAATTGCGGATCAGCTCAAACTCGCCCATTGAAGTATCAAGCGCGTTTCAGCGCTTGAACGCCTTCACTTCAGCTTCACGCAGGCGCGGGGCCAGCTTGTCGAGCACACCGTTGACGAACTTGTGACCGTCGGTGGAACCGTAGACTTTCGCCAGTTCGATGCCTTCGTTGATCACAACGCGGTACGGCACGTCGACGCGCTTGAGCAGTTCCCAGGTCGACAGGCGCAGGACGCACAGTTCAACCGGGTCGAGCTCTTCGATGGTCAGATCCAGGCACGGCGCCAGCGCGGTGTCGATCTCGGTCAGACTGGCCGGAACACCGTGCAGGATGTCGTGGAAGTAGCTCTGGTCGGCGAAGGTGAAGTCGTTATCGACGCGAAACTGCGCTTCGATTTCGTTCAGCGAAGCACCGGCCATGTGACGCTGGTACAACGCTTGCGTCGCCAACTGACGGGCAGCGCGGCGCTTTTCACTTTTCGAAGGCTTGCCGGCGTCGGTTGGACGCGGCTCGCGCGGGTTGAAACGATCGCTTTCGTCGCTAATCACTTGGCCTCCAACTGTGCCAGCAGGCTGACCATTTCCAGAGCGGACAGGGCAGCTTCGGCACCTTTGTTACCGGCCTTGGTGCCGGAACGTTCGATGGCTTGCTCGATGGAATCAACGGTCAGGACGCCGAACGCGACCGGTACGCCGAACTCCATGGACACCTGGGCCAGACCCTTGGTGCATTCGCCAGCCACGTATTCGAAGTGCGGAGTACCGCCACGAATGACCGCGCCGAGGGCGATGATGGCTGCGAACTCGCCTTTCTGAGCGACTTTCTGCGCAACCAGCGGGATTTCGAAGGCGCCAGGCGCGCGGATGATGGTGATGTCGCTTTCGCTCACGCCGTGGCGAACCAGGGCATCAACTGCACCGCTGACCAGGCTTTCAACAACAAAGCTGTTGAAACGGCCTACTACCAAAGCGTAGCGGCCTTTTGGGGCGATGAAGGTACCTTCGATGGTCTTCAGGGTCATTCGTCAGATCTCTTAAAGAGCCGGGACGCGTCTCGTACGCATCCCTCAGTGATATTAGCCACGAATACATGGCCGGAAAAAACCGCATTGCTACTCGACTGCACCCTTGTGGCGAGGGGATTTATCCCCGTTGGGCTGCTCAGCGGCCCCTGTTTTTGGGACTGCTACGCAGTCCAACGGGGATAAATCCCCTCGCCACAATGGGCACACACCAGCAATACGATTCTCCGGGTCATTATTCGGAGGGCACGTATTCTACAACTTCCAGATCGAAACCGGATATCGCATTAAATTTCATTGGCGCAGACATCAAGCGCATTTTGCGCACACCGAGATCACGCAGGATCTGCGAACCGGCACCGACGATGCTGTAGGTGGTCGGTTTTTTCGGTGCTGGCTGATCACCGGTTTCACGGATATGCGCCAGCAACACGTCGCCATCGAGCGGGTGACCGAGCAACAGAACAACACCGCTGCCGGCCTCGGCAACCGCAGCCATCGCGGCGCGCAGGCTCCAGCGGCCCGGTTGCTTGACCATCAACAGGTCGCGCAGCGGATCCATGTTGTGCACGCGAACCAGCGTTGGTTCTTCGGCGCAAACAGTGCCCAGGGTCAGTGCCATGTGCACGTCGCCTTCCACCGAATCACGATAGGTCACCAGGTTGAATTGGCCCAGTTCGCTGTCGAGTGGCTGCTCGGCAATCCGCTGAACGGTACGTTCGTGGATCATCCGGTAGTGAATCAGGTCGGCGATGGTGCCGATCTTGATGTTGTGTTCGGCAGCAAAAGCTTCCAATTCAGCGCGACGGGACATGGTGCCGTCGTCGTTCATCACTTCGCAGATCACGCCGCTCGGCTCGAAACCGGCCATGCGCGCGAGGTCGCAGGCGGCTTCGGTGTGGCCAGCGCGAGCGAGGGTGCCGCCGGCCTGAGCCATCAGCGGGAAGATATGGCCCGGGCTGACGATGTCTTCAGCCTTGGCGTCTTTGGCGGCCGCCGCTTGCACGGTGCGCGCACGGTCAGCGGCGGAGATGCCGGTGGTCACGCCTTCGGCCGCTTCGATCGAAACGGTGAATTTGGTGCCGAAACCGGAACCGTTGCGCGGTGCCATCAGCGGCAGCTTCAACAGTTCGCAGCGCTCGCGGCTCATCGGCATGCAGATCAGGCCACGGGCGTGCTTGGCCATGAAGTTGATGTGCTCGGCCTGGCAGCATTCGGCGGCCATGATCAGGTCGCCTTCATTCTCGCGGTCTTCGTCATCCATGAGGATGACCATCTTGCCTTGGCGGATGTCTTCAACCAGTTCTTCGATGCTATTGAGCGCCACAAGGCACCCCCTTCAGTCAGGATTTGAGATAGCCATTGGCGGCCAGAAAGCTTTCAGTGATCGTGCCACCGGATGCCGATTCTGCGGCCTTGTCGCCAAGCAGCAGACGCTCCAGATAACGCGCCAGCAAATCGACTTCCAGATTCACCCGGCGACCCGGCTTGTACGACGCCATGATGGTTTCGCTCAGGGTGTGCGGAATGATCGTCAGCATGAATTCGGCGCCATCGACTTCGTTCACGGTCAGGCTGGTGCCGTCGACGGTGATCGAGCCTTTGTGGGCGATGTACTTGGCCAGTTCTTTCGGCGCGCGGATGCGAAATTCCACGGCGCGGGCATTGTCGGAGCGCGAGACGATTTCGCCGACACCGTCGACGTGGCCGCTGACCAGATGCCCGCCGAGACGGGTGGTCGGGGTCAGGGCTTTTTCCAGATTGACCGGGCTGCCGCTTTTCAGGTCATTCATGGCGGTGCAGTCGAGGGTTTCACGGCTGACGTCGGCGGCAAAGCCGTCGCCCGGCAACTCGACCGCCGTCAGGCACACGCCGTTGACTGCGATGCTGTCGCCGAGTTTGACGTCGCTCAGGTCGAGCTTGCCGGTTGCGACGTGTACCCGCACATCACCGCCCTTTGGGGTCAGTGCGCGGATACTGCCGATGGATTCGATGATGCCGGTAAACATGGGGTTCTCCTTGAGAACTAAGCCAGCGCTAACGCGATGGCCGGGAATTATACGCTCGCCGATGGCACAGGGATGGCAGTGACTCGCCAGTCATCGCCCACCGCACGAATTTCACTGATTTTCAGCTCGGGAGCATCCTTCATATGGGCCAGCGGCCAGTCCAGCAATGGACGCGCCGTGGAGCCGAGAAACTTGCCGGCGATGAAGATCACGAATTCATCCACCAGGCCGAGCTGAGCGAAGGCGCCGGCCAAACGTGGGCCGGCCTCGACCAGCACTTCGTTGACGCCGCGATTGGCCAGTTCAATCAGCAGTTGATGCAGATCGACCTGACCGTCATCACCCGGCACGATCAGGCATTCCGGGCCATTGGCGTATTGCTCTTCGACCGCGATGCAAGTGGCAACCAACGCCGGGCCGGCCCTGAAGAACGGTGCATCGAGCGGCACGCGCAGGCGCCCGTCGATCAGCACGCGCAACGGCGGACGGCTCATGGCCAGCGCGGTTTGTTCGCCATCCAGCCCCAACTCGTCGGCGCGCACCGTTAAACGCGCGCCATCGGCCAGCACGGTGTCAGCGCCGGTCAGCACCACGGCGGCCTGAGCGCGCAAACGCTGCACCGCCGAACGCGCGGCCGGGCCGGTGATCCATTGGCTCTCGCCGTTCTCCATCGCCGTGCGACCGTCGAGGCTCATGGCCAACTTGACCCGCACGAACGGCAAGCCGTGTTCCATGCGTTTCAGGAAACCCTGGTTGAGCTTGCGCGCCTCGGCTTCGAGCACACCGCTTTCGGTGGCGATGCCGGCATCGGCCAGACGCTGCAAACCACGTCCGGCAACTTGCGGATTCGGGTCACGCATTGCCGCAACGACCCGAGCAACCCCGGCATTCACCAGCGCATCGGCACACGGCGGCGTGCGGCCATGGTGGCTGCACGGTTCCAAGGTCACATAAGCAGTGGCGCCCCGGGCCAGTTCACCGGCGGCGCGCAGGGCGTGGACTTCGGCATGCGGTTCGCCGGCGCGCTCATGCCAGCCTTCGCCGACAATCTGCCCGTCGCGCACCACCACACAGCCGACCCGAGGATTGGGATGGGTGGTGTAGTGACCTTTGCGCGCCAGTTCCAGCGCACGCGCCATAAAGTGGGCGTCGAGGATGGCCTGCTCGGCGACGGTGGTCATTCTTTCACCGGTTCGCGGGCGAGGCGGTCGATTTCTTCGCGGAATTCGTTGAGATCCTGGAAGCGCTTGTACACCGAAGCGAAGCGGATGTAGGCGACTTCATCAAGCTTCTGCAATTCGGCCATGACCAGTTCGCCGACCACGAGGGATTTGACCTCGCGCTCGCCGGTGGCGCGCAGCTTGTGCTTGATGTGAACCAGAGAGGATTCGAGGCGCTCGACGCTCACCGGACGTTTCTCCAGGGCGCGTTGCATGCCG
>NZ_JBIVJB010000071.1:0-25802 GCF_044750025.1 Pseudomonas sp. NPDC088885
ATTTCGATGCTGTACGAAGGCACCACCGGTATCCAGGCACTCGACCTGCTCGGCCGTAAAGTGCTGATGACTCAAGGCGAGGCTTTGAAAGGCTTCACCAAGATCGTCCACAAGTTCTGCCAGACCAACGAAGGCAACGAAGCCGTTGCAGAATTCGTTGCACCGCTGGCGGCAATCAACAAGGAATGGGGCGAGCTGACCATGAAGGTCGGTATGGCTGCCATGAAAGATCGCGAAGAAGTAGGCGCGGCCTCCGTGGACTACCTGATGTACTCCGGTTATGCCTGCCTGGCTTACTTCTGGGCCGACATGGCCCGTCTGGCAGCTGCGAAGCTGGCAGAAGGCACTGGCGACGCAGCGTTCTACACCGCCAAGCTGCAAACCGCGCGCTTCTACTTCCAGCGCATCCTGCCGCGTACCCGTACCCACGTGGCCACCATGCTGTCGGGCGCCAACAACCTGATGGACATGAAAGAAGAAGACTTCGCGCTGGGCTACTAAGCCTTAACGCAGTCTCCTGAAAAACCGCTGTACCTTCGGGTGCAGCGGTTTTTTTTTGTTAGCGAATAGCTCAGATAGTCAGGTTTTCTGCCGTTAAAGAGACTGCATGTGATCTGGATCACATTGTGTGTGCTTAACTGCATGCATTGCAGGCACAATGCCATTACTTTGCCAGACGGTCGGAGCTTTACCCTTGCCGCGTTCTTCCGCTGTACGTTTCAGTCATTTCCTACCCTCACTGCTGTTGTTACTTGCGGGGTTGGCGGCTGCGTACGTCAAAGACCTCAACGTATTCTTCACTTCGCTGTTCAACGTGCTGCCGACGTTGGTGCTGTTGCTGGGCGGGGCTTATTGCGCGGTTTACCGCCGCCAGCGCGAACTGTTTCTGATGCTCACGGTGTACATCGCCTACTTTCTGCTCGACACCCAGACCGACTATTACCGCGACAACGGCAAGGTGCGCGACGATGCTGCCGTTGTGTTTCATCTGGTCTGCTTGCTGCTGCCGTTGTTGTTCGGTCTTTTCGCGGCGTGGCAGGAGCGCACGCACCTGTTTCAGGACATGGTCGCGCGCTTCGCCGTTTTACTCGCCTTCGGCAGCGTCGCATTGGGGCTTGAGCAAAGTTATCCCCAGGCGTTACTGATCTGGCTTTCCGAGATTCGCTGGCCGGCACTGCATGGCGCATGGATGAGCCTGATCCAGCTCTCCTATCCAGTGTTCATCTCGGCATTCCTGCTGCTGGCGTGGCAATACTGGCGCAACCCCCGTCCGTTGCACGCGGCGCAATTGGTCGGTTTGCTCGGTGTGTTCTGGATGCTGCCGAAAACTTTCATCCTGCCGTTCACCCTGAACATCATGTGCAGCCAGGTGATGTTGATGATCGCCGCTGCCGTTGCGCACGAGGCTTATCAAATGGCCTTCCGCGACGAGTTGACTGGCTTGCCGGGACGCCGCGCGCTCAACGAACGCATGCAGCGCCTCGGACGCAACTATGTGCTGGCGATGAGCGACGTCGACCACTTCAAGAAATTCAACGACACCCACGGCCACGATGTCGGCGACCAAGTGTTGCGTCTGGTCGCCAGCAAGCTGTCGAAAATCAGCGGTGGCGGTAGGGCGTATCGCTATGGCGGTGAGGAATTCGCCTTGGTGTTCGCAGGCAAAACCCTTGAGGAGTGCATGCCGCACCTCGAAGTGATCCGCGAATCGATTGCGTCCTACAACATTCAGCTGCGCAATCAGGAAAACCGTCCGCAGGATGATCAGCAAGGTCGTCAGCGTCGTGCCGGTTCCGGCGCGTCGAGTGTGTCGGTGACGGTGAGCATCGGCGTCGCCGAACGTCTGGAACAACGCACGCCGGAGCAAGTCCTGAAATCCGCCGACGAAGCGCTCTACAGCGCCAAAGGTGCAGGGCGAAACTGCGTCGTCGCATTCGGCCAGAACCGCCGTGGCGCGGTGCGCATGGACACCGCTGCGGGTTGAGTGATGACGGCGCATTCAGCGTCTGCACAATGATTGTGGGGCGTGGTGGTCGGCAGTAGGTTGGAACGATCTGCTGACGGAGAAGCCACCATGCCTGAGTACAAAGCCCCGCTGCGCGACATGCGCTTTCTGATCGATCACGTCTTCGACTTCCACGCCAACTACGCCGCCCTTGGCGCGGATGACGCGAGCCCGGACATGATCAACGCGATCCTCGAGGAGGGCGCGAAGTTCTGTGAGAACGTTCTGGCACCGCTCAATCGCAGCGGTGACGAAGAGGGCTGCCATTTCGACAATGGCGTGGTGACAACGCCTACAGGCTTCAAGGAAGCTTTCGCACAATACGTCGACGGCGGCTGGCACGGTCTGGCGGCGGATCCGGTGTATGGCGGTCAAGGCCTGCCGAGTTCGCTGGGGCTGGTGATCAGCGAGATGGTCGGCTCCAGCAACACCTCGTGGGGCATGTACCCGGGCCTGACCCACGGCGCAATGTCGGCAATCCATGCTCACGGCACCGCCGAGCAAAAAGAAACCTACCTGAGCAAACTCACCGCCGGCCAATGGACGGGCACCATGTGCTTGACCGAAGCGCATTGCGGCACTGACCTGGGCATCATCAAAACCCGCGCCGTGCCGCAGGCTGACGGCAGTTACGCGGTCACCGGCAGTAAGATTTTCATCTCCGCCGGCGAGCACGACATGAGCGACAACATCATCCATCTGGTGTTGGCCAAACTGCCGGACGCGCCGGCCGGCACTAAAGGCATTTCGTTGTTTATCGTGCCGAAATTCCTCGCCGATACCGCGGGTGAGGCGGGCGAGCGCAACGGCGTGTCCTGCGGTTCGATCGAGCACAAAATGGGCATCAAGGCCTCGGCCACTTGCGTGCTCAACTTCGACGGCGCCAAGGGTTTCTTGATCGGCGAGCCGAACAAGGGCCTCAACTGCATGTTCACCATGATGAACCACGCACGGCTCGGCACCGGCATGCAGGGTCTGTGTCTGGGCGAGGCGAGTTTCCAGGGCGCAATCAAATACGCCAACGACCGCTTGCAGATGCGCTCGTTGACCGGCGCTAAAGCACCGGACAAAGCCGCCGATCCGATCATCGTCCACCCGGACGTGCGGCGCATGTTGCTGACCATGAAAGCCTTCAACGAAGGCAACCGCGCGCTGACCTATTTCACCGCGCAACTGCTCGATACCGCGCACCTGAACAGCGATGCCGAGGCGCGTCAGGAGGCTGAAGACCTGCTGGCGTTCCTCACGCCGATCTGCAAAGCATTCATGACCGACAGCGGGCTGGAAGTGACCAACCTCGGCATGCAGATATTTGGCGGCCACGGTTTTATTCGCGAGTGGGGCATGGAGCAATTGGTGCGCGATTGCCGGATTGCGCCGATCTACGAGGGCACCAACGGCATTCAGGCGCTCGATCTGCTCGGGCGCAAGGTGCTCGGCAGTCAGGGCAAGTTGCTGCGTGGGTTTACCAAGATCGTCCACAAGTTCTGCGCGGCCAACGCCGAGCATCCGCAGTTGGGCAGTTTCGTTGCGCAGCTCAACGAGCTGAATCAGCAGTGGGGCGATTTGACCATGAAGGTCGGCATGGCGGCGATGAAGAACCCGGATGAAGTGGGCGCGGCGTCGGTGGATTATTTGATGTACAGCGGTTACATCATCCTTGGGTATCTGTGGTTGCGCATGGCGTTGGTGGCGCAGGCGCAACTGGAGGCGGGCGAGGGTGAGGCGGATTATCTGCGCGGGAAATTGGCGACGTGCGAGTTTTACTTCAAGCGACTGTTGCCGCGTACGGCGGCGCATCGGGCGGCGATTGAGGCGGGGAGTGATTGTTTGATGAAGTTGCCGGCTGAATTGTTTTCTCTGTAGGAAAAAGCAAAAGATCGCAGCCTTCGGCAGCTCCTACAGGGAATTTGGGGTTGGCGGGGCTGCGATCTTTTTTTGGTGACTAAAAATAACAAATCAGTCACTGGTTGACCCTATGTGTCGCAAAAGTTGTTGAGGTACACTCGGCCTCAACGAAAACACCCTTCACGAATAACCTGTTTAGATCTTGCGAGGTTTGCCATGGCTGACTACAAAGCGCCGCTGCGCGATATGCGCTTCGTCCTCAATGAAGTGTTCGAGGTCGCCAAACTCTGGGCCGAACTGCCGGCCCTGGCCGAAACCGTCGACGCTGAAACCGTTGAAGCCATTCTCGAAGAGGCCGGCAAGGTCACCAGCAAAAGCATCGCGCCGCTGAGCCGTGCCGCTGACGAAGAAGGCTGTCATTGGGCCGACGGCGCCGTCACCACCCCGGCCGGTTTCCCACAGGCTTATCAGACTTACGCCGAAGGCGGATGGGTCGGCGTTGGCGGTGATCCAGAGTTCGGCGGCATGGGCATGCCCAAAGCCGTGTCGGCGCAAGTCGAAGAAATGGTCAACTCCGCCAGCCTGTCCTTCGGTCTGTACCCGATGTTGACCGCCGGCGCCTGCCTGTCGATCAACGCCCACGCCAGCGAAGAACTGAAAGCCGCGTACCTGCCGAACATGTACGCCGGCGTCTGGGCCGGTTCGATGTGTCTGACCGAGCCGCACGCCGGCACCGATCTGGGGATTATTCGTACAAAAGCCGAGCCTCAGGCCGACGGTTCCTACAAGGTCAGCGGCACCAAGATCTTCATCACCGGTGGCGAACATGACCTCACCGAAAACATCATTCACCTGGTGCTGGCGAAACTGCCGGACGCCCCGGCGGGCCCGAAAGGCATCTCGCTGTTCCTCGTGCCGAAGTTCATGGTCAATGCCGACGGCAGCCTCGGCGCGCGCAACCCGGCGAACTGCGGTTCGATCGAGCACAAAATGGGCATCCAGGCGTCCGCGACCTGCGTGATGAACTTCGACGAAGCCGTGGGTTATCTGGTCGGCGAGCCGAACAAAGGCCTCAACGCGATGTTCACCATGATGAACTACGAGCGTCTGGGCGTCGGCATCCAAGGCTTGGCGACCGGCGAGCGTTCGTACCAGAACGCCGTTGAATATGCGCGCGACCGTCTGCAAAGCCGTTCGCCAACCGGCGCGCAGAACAAAGACAAAGTCGCAGACCCGATCATCGTCCACCCGGACGTGCGGCGCATGCTGCTGACCATGAAAGCCTCGAACGAAGGCGGCCGTGCGTTCTCCACTTACGTGGCGATGCAACTCGACACCGCCAAGTTCAGCGAAGACGCCACCACCCGCAAGCGTGCGGAAGATCTGGTTGCACTGCTGACGCCGGTGGCCAAAGCGTTCCTCACCGATCTGGGTCTGGAAACCACCGTGCACGGCCAGCAGATTTTCGGCGGCCACGGCTACATCCGCGAGTGGGGCCAGGAGCAACTGGTGCGTGACGTGCGCATCACCCAGATCTACGAAGGCACCAACGGCATTCAGGCGCTGGATCTGGTCGGTCGCAAGATCGTCGGCAGCGGCGGCGCGTTCTACAAGCTGTTCGCTGACGAAATCCGCCACTTCACTGCCACCGCGAGCGCCGAACTGGGCGAATTCACCAAGCCACTGAACGATGCCGTCAACACCCTCGATGAGTTGACGTCGTGGGTGCTGGATCGGGCGAAAAACAACCCGAACGAAATCGGCGCGGCCTCGGTCGAATATCTGCAAGCGTTCGGCTACGTTTCCTACGCGTACATGTGGGCACTGATGGCCAAGGCCTCGCTGGGCAAAGAAGCGCAGGACGATTTCTATGCGAGCAAGCTCGGCACGGCACGCTTCTACTTCGCCCGTCTGCTGCCGCGTATTCACTCGCTGAGCGCGTCGGTGAAGGCCGGTAGCGAGTCGTTGTTCCTTTTGGATGCGGCGCAATTCTAACGATGTAACGTCATGTAAGCATTTGCTTACATGACGTGCTGCTGTTCTCCCATATGCGTGGATTGGATCCACGGCTAATCTACATTTCATGGACGTCGCGCAGGAAGCGCAAAGCAACAACACGGACACGTAGGATTCTGCCAGGGTGGCGGAGTGAAATGGATGTCAGGGAAACAGTCTGCAAAGCCCCGCTTCGGCGGGGTTTTCTTTTGCCTGCAGAAAAGTGCTCAAACCAAAGGGTCGAGCGGCGGCCTGACTTCGCGCTCCATCACTTCTTCCAGCAATGTCTGCAACAGCGCCAACGGTGCCTGCTGACGTTGCACATCGCGACAGACCAGCCCAACTTTCAGTGGCACCCGTGGTTCGCTCAGCGGTTTCCACAGCAGATCCTGATCGTCGTATTCCTTCTGCGACCGCCCCGGCAACACTGTCGCCAGTTTGGTGTGCGGCAGACTGTCGAGAATCCCCACCATATTGTTCAGCTCGGCTTGCACCTGCGGGCGACGTCCGAGGGCGGTCAATTGTGCCTGCCAGATCTGGCGGATCTGGAATTCTTCGCCCAACAGCAACATCGGCAGCTCGGCGGCCTGACGCATCGAAACTTTCTTGAATTCGCGCAACGGATGATCCGCCGGGATCACCAGCGTCAGTTCATCTTCGTAAAGCATCACGCCATGCAAACCCGGTTGGCGCGGCGGTAGATAACTGATGCCAATATCCAGCGAGCCATTGAGCAAACGTCGCTCGATCTCAAGTCCGGTCAATTCATAAATCTGCACCACCAGATGCGGCTGTGCCTTGCGCACGCGCTCAAGCATTTGCGGCACCAGACTGGTGTGAACTGTTTGCAGCACGCCGATCGCCAGCGTGCGCAAGGCCTGGCCCTTGAAGTTGCCCAACGCCTCGCGCGCCCGTTGCAAACCGTCGAGCAGCGGCAACGCGTGGTTATACAAAGTGTGCGCGGCGAGGGTTGGCAGCAGGCGTTTGCTGCTGCGTTCGAACAGAGTGACGTCGAGGTTTTGTTCGAGCTGACGGATCTGCTGCGACAGCGCCGGTTGCGAGATCGACAGGCGCTCCGCCGCCCGGCCGACATGGCCCTCTTCGTAGACCGCGACGAAATAACGCAGTTGTTTGAAATCCATAAGTAATGCTTATCGAAAATGCTGGAAAAACGAAATGGCCCGAAGCCGTCAGTGCGCCTAGTCTAACCGCATTCACAAGGCTTACAGGGCCAGAATGCGCGATGAATAGCGTTCGCTTCGACAGTGTTTACATAGGCAGTTCAAAACACCTCAAACGAGGTTTTTTGCAATGAATCTGTTTAGTTTGCGGCGCCAGACGCCGAGTCTCGATGACCTCGCTTTCGAGGCCAATCCATCTGACCCTAATGAAAATCTCAGCGCCGAGCGCCTGATGCCTAGCGTCGAACGGCCGCAACAGGTATTCGTCCGTGGTCAGGGTTCGTGGCTATGGGACAGCAACGACCGTGCGTATCTCGACTTTTCCCAGGCCGGTGGCGCCAACAGCCTCGGCCACAGCCCTTCGGCGCTGGTGAAAGCCATCAGCAGTCAGGCGCAGGCGCTGATCAATCCCGGTTTCAATCTGCACAATCGCGGCATGCTCAGCCTCGCCGAACGCCTGTGCGCCGCGACCTCCAGCGATCAGGCTTACCTGCTCAACAGCGGCAGCGAAGCCTGTGAAGCGGCGATCAAACTGGCGCGCAAGTGGGGCCAACTGCATCGCGGCGGCGCGTCGCGGATTATTGTTGCGAAGCAGGGTTGTCATGGTCGAAGTCTGGCAACGATTTCCGCCTCGGACAGCTGCAACCTGCACAACCGTTTCGCGCCGCTGCTGCCGGGTTTTGATCTGGTGCCGTTCAACGATTTACCGGCGCTGCATGCGGCGGTCGATGCGCAGACCGTGGCGATCATGCTGGAGCCGATCCAGAGCGATGCCGGTGTAATTCCAGCCACCGAGCACTACCTCAAAGGCGTCGAGCGTCTGTGCCGTGAACTGGGCATTCTGCTGATCCTCGACGAAGTGCAAACCGGCATCGGCCGCTGCGGCACGTTGCTCGCCGAACAGTCCTACGGCGTACGCGCCGATATCGTCGTGCTCGGCAAAGGGCTTGGCGGCGGTGTGCCGTTGGCCGCGTTGCTGGCACGGGGCAAAGCCTGCTGTTTCGAAGCAGGCGAACTCGGCGGCACCCATCACGGCAACGCACTGATGACCGCGGCCGGGCTGGTGGTGCTCGACAGCGTGCAAGACCGCAGCTTTCTCGAACAGATCAACGACAACGGCCAGCATCTGCGCGAAGGCCTTACCCGATTGGCGCACCGCTACGACCACGGCGAATTGCGTGGCCAAGGCCTGTTCTACGGACAGACCCTGTCAGACGATTCCGCCGAAGCCGTCGTCCACGCCGCCCTGCACGAAGGCCTGCTGCTCAACGCCCCGCAAGCCAACTGCCTGCGCTTCACCCCGGCGCTCACCGTGAGCAAAACCAACATCGACGAAATGCTCCTGCGCCTCACCCGCGCCTTCGCCCGCGTGCGCACCGCACAACTGCAATGCCGCAAAGGGATTGCCGTCTGAGCTGAAGTTTCCTACCCGAATCAAAGAACCGTCTCGCGGTATAACGCACGCCCCACGCCTGATTCTTTTGGCGTGGGGCGTTTTTTTGTCGGTGGTGGCGATGAAATGGCAGTTGCACTGAACCCTGACGAACGGCGCGGGTCGATTAGCTTGTATGGCTCAAGTGAGCCAACCCCCATTCAGGAGCTGCCCCATGGATTTTATTCGGATCATCATCGCTATTCTGTTGCCGCCACTGGGTGTGTTTCTGCAGGTCGGGTTTGGCGGGGCGTTCTGGTTGAACATTCTGCTGACGTTGTGCGGGTATATTCCGGGGATCGTGCATGCGGTGTATATCATCGCCAAGCGCTGAGTTCTGCGGCGCTCGATAAATAGCCTTCGCGAGCAAGCCCGCTCCCACAGTGTTTTCGGTCGGTCACAAATTTTGTGTACACCAAAGAACCTGTGGGAGCGGGCTTGCTCGCGAATGGGGCAACGCGGTTCTGAATGGGACGCGGTGATCAGTCCGCCAAGCCCATCACCCGCTGATAGAACCTCCACTCCTGCTCCAGCGCATGTGCCTGATTGGCCGCGCGGCGGAAGCCGTGGCGTTCATCGGGGTAGTAATGGGCTTCGACCGGGATTCCGTTCTGCTCCAGTGCCGTGACCATGTCGCGGGTTTGTTGCGGGACAACCACCGCGTCCAGTTCACCCTGAAAGAAAATCACCGGCACGCGGATGTTGTTTGCGTGCAACAACGGTGTACGGGCGGCGTAGCGTTCGGCGTCTTTTTCGGGATCGCCAATGAGCCAGTCCAGATAATCGCCTTCGAACTTATGCGTCGCCCGAGCCAACGCCACCGGGTCGCTGACGCCGTAGAGGCTGGCGCCAGCGCGGAACACCTGCTTAAACGCCAGCGCACACAACGTGGTGTAACCGCCTGCGCTGCCACCACGAACGAACGCCCGTTCGCCGTCAATCAAGCCTTGTTCGGCAAGATACGCGACGACCGCGCAAGCATCCTCGACATCCACCTTGCCCCAGCTCAAATGCAACGCCTGACGATATTCCCGGCCATAACCGCTGCTGCCGCGATAGTTGAGATCGGCGACGGCGAAGCCGCGTTGCGTCCAGTATTGGATGCGCGGGTCGAGCATCGGATAGCAGGCCGATGTCGGGCCGCCGTGGATGAACACTACCAGCGGTGGTTTCGTCTCACCGCTCATGGCTGGATAAAAGAACCCGTGCGCCTCACCCGAGCCACTCGGATAACGCAACGTTTGCGGACGGCTGATGCGTTCGGCAGGCAATGGCGCGACGCCACCGGCCAGCACTTGCACTTCACGCGTCCCACGATCAATGGTGATGACCGCCGCAGGGCTGATCGGCGAGGCTGCGATGCAGTAAATAAACTGCGCGTCCAAAGCCAGATGACGGAAGCGGCTGTAGTCGCCGGTGTAATCTTCATCGCCCAAAGTCAGGCGACCAAAACCACCTTCACTCCAACTGGCTAAAACCGAATCTTCTACAGGCAACCAGGTGCAGCCGCCCAACTGCCAAGGCGCCGGAGCATGATCGGCCGGCGCGGCAGGCAGTGGCGCCAAACCGTCAGAAGTCTCGGCCCACGGCTGCCAGAATCCACCGCGATCAGTCAGGCAATACAGCCGACCTTCAGCATCAAATCGTGGCTGTTGAATGGACTCTTCAACCTCATCGCCAGCAACGCAGCGCGGCAAACCAAAGGCGCCTTCAGCCAAGCGTTCAGCCACCATCAACCGCGTCGACGTCCACGGCTGATGCGGCCGGCTCCACTCGACCCACGCTAAACGCTGGCCATCCAGGCTGATAGTGGGCGCAGCATAAAAATCCGCGCCCTCAACCAATAAATGCCGCGCGCCGTTAGCCAGATCAATTGCCACCAACCGATGCTGATCGCGCAGTTCTTCCACCGCCAGCACCTGGCCATTGGCAAAATGCAGATCGCCGTAACGACAATCACCCGAGGTCAGCGCCTCAGGCGCTCCATCCAGCGTCTGCCGATACAACTGCTGATCCGCCTCAGCGACGAAAACCACCCCGTCCGGCGTCAGACAAAACGCACCACCGCCATATTCGTACACGCGACTGCGTACGCTGAAGCCAGCCGGCGTCAGACATTTCGCCACGCCATCGCGCCAATGCCAGATCCGGCACGCGGCATCTTCCGGGCGATATTCATTCCAGAACAGACCATTGGCGCCGAGTTGCAACTCGGCGAAGTCCATGCCGGCAGCGACGGCTTGCGAGGCGCTGAATGGCTCAGCCCTTGGCGATGAGGCGTGAGTTTCGTTCATTGCGGAAGGCCAGTTGTTCGATGGTTTGGGTGGCGGTCTCGGCTTCTGCGCGGGCCTTGAGGATCACGCCGTGATGTTCGGACTTGCTGCACACCGGGTCGGCATTGCTCGCATCACCGGTGAGCATGAATGCCTGGCAGCGGCAGCCGCCGAAGTCTTTTTCTTTCTCGTCGCAGGAGCGGCACGGCTCGGGCATCCAGTCGTAACCACGAAAGCGGTTGAAGCCGAACGAGTCGTACCAGATGTGTTGCATGCTGTGATCGCGCACATTGGGAAATTGCACCGGCATCTGCCGGGCGCCGTGGCAGGGCAGGGCGGTGCCGTCCGGCGTGACCGTCAGAAAGATGCTGCCCCAACCGTTCATGCAGGCTTTCGGGCGTTCTTCGTAGTAATCCGGGGTGACGAAAATCAGCTTGCACGGATGCCCTTCGGCTTCCAGCTTGGCGCGGTATTCGTTGGTGATGCGCTCGGCACGCACCAGTTGTTCCTTGGTCGGTAACAGGCCGACACGATTGAGCTGCGCCCAACCATAGAACTGGCAAGTGGCGAGCTCGACGAAGTCGGCTTCGAGCGCAATGCACAGCTCGATGATGCGGTCGATCTTGTCGATGTTGTGCCGGTGGGTGACGAAGTTCAGCACCATCGGATAGCCGTGGGCCTTCACCGCGCGGGCCATTTCCAGTTTCTGCGCGAAGGCTTTTTTCGAACCGGCGAGCAGGTTGTTCACTTGCTCGTCGCTGGCCTGGAAACTGATCTGGATGTGATCGAGACCAGCCTTTTTGAAGTCGCTGATTTTCTGCTCGGTCAGGCCGATGCCGGAGGTAATCAGGTTGGTGTAGAAACCCAACTGCCGTGCTTCATGAATCAACTCGGCGAGATCCTGACGCACCAGCGGCTCGCCACCGGAAAAGCCCAGTTGCGCAGCGCCCATCTCCCGCGCCTCGCGAAACACCTTGATCCATTGTTCTGTGCTCAGCTCTTTGCCCTGCTTGGCAAAATCCAGCGGATTGGAGCAGTAGGGGCATTGCAGCGGGCAGCGGTAGGTCAGCTCGGCGAGCAGCCACAGCGGCAGGCCGATTTCAGGCTTGGCCGGCAGATCAGGCAAGTTCGATCCAGTGCTGTGCACGGGCAACCTCCATGAATTGCTCGATGTCATCACCGAGCTCAGGCACGCCGTGGAACTGCTCATCGAGTTCGGCAATGATCGCCGCAACGTCGCGTTCGCCGTCGATCAAACCGCCGATCAGCGCGGCGCTGTCGTTGAGTTTGATCATGCCTTCGGGGTAAAGCAGCACGTGACCTTTTTGCGCCGGTTCGTACTGGAAGCGGTAGCCGGGACGCCAGGTCGGGACTTTGCTGCGGTCGAAACTCATAAGGTGATTCCTTTATGCCAGACGCGTTGTTCGGTCACGCTGTGATACGGCGGGCGTTTCAGTTCGTAGGCCATGCTCATGGCGTCGAGCATGCTCCAAAGAATGTCCAGTTTGAACTGGAGAATTTCCAGCATGCGCTCCTGGCCTTCGCGCGTCTTGTAGTGCTCCAGCGTGATCGCCAGACCATGCTCGACATCACGCCGTGCCTGACCGAGGCGGGTGCGGAAATATTCGTAACCGGCCGGGTCGATCCACGGGTAATGCTGCGGCCAACTGTCGAGGCGCGATTGGTGGATCTGCGGCGCGAACAGTTCGGTCAGCGAGCTGCTGGCGGCTTCCTGCCAACTGGCGCGGCGGGCAAAGTTGACGTAGGCGTCGACGGCGAAACGTACGCCGGGCAATACCAATTCCTGGGAGCGCAGTTGATCCGGGTCGAGACCGACCGCTTGACCGAGGCGCAGCCAGGCTTCGATGCCGCCGTCTTCACCGGGGGCACCGTCGTGATCGAGCAGACGCTGAATCCACTCGCGGCGGATTTCCCGGTCGGGGCAATTGGCAAGGATCGCCGCGTCTTTCAGGGGGATGTTCACCTGATAGTAGAAGCGGTTGGCGACCCAGCCCTGAATCTGCTCGCGGGTGGCGCGGCCTTGGTACATCGCCACGTGGTAGGGGTGGTGGATGTGGTAGTAGGCGCCTTTGGCGCGCAGGGCCGCTTCGAATTCGGTGGGGGACAGCGGGGTGTCAGTCATTGCGGTTCTCCGGGGAACAACCGTTGGAATCCTGGGTGTCTGTTCGGACGCCTTCGCGAGCAAGCCCGCTCCCACATTGGATCTGTGGCGTACACAAAACCCCTGTGGGAGCGGGCTTGCTCGCGAAGAGGCCGGTCGCTACAACACAATACTCATGCCATCGAACGCCACTTCAACATTACGCCGAGCCAGTTCAGCACGCTCCGGCGAATCTTCGTCGAGAATCGGATTGGTGTTGTTGATGTGGATAAGTACTTTGCGCTGCTCCGGCAACTGCTCCAGCACTTCGAGCATGCCGCCAGGCCCGTTCTGCGCCAGATGGCCCATCTCTCGGCCAGTACGCGTGCCGACACCACGGCGCTGCATTTCATCGTCATCCCACATCGTGCCGTCGACCAACAGGCAATCGCTGCTTGCCATGATCTCCAGCAACGACGCATCGACCTTGCCCAGACCCGGCGCATAGAACAGCTTGCCGCCGGTCTTCAGGTCTTCCACGATCAAACCGATGTTGTCGCCCGGGTGCGGATCAAAGCGGTGCGGCGAGTACGGCGGTGCGGCACTGCGCAATGGCAGCGGGGTGAAACGCAGGTTCGGGCACGCCGCCACAGTGAAGCTCTGGTCGAGTTCGATGCGGTTCCAGTCCAGCCCACCATTCCAGTGCGTGAGCATCTTGAACAGCGGGAAACCGGTGCTGAGGTCTTCGTGAACCATGTCCGTGCACCAGACCTGATGCGGGCAGCCTTCGCGCAAGCTGAGCAGGCCGGTGGTGTGGTCGATCTGGCTGTCCATCAGGATGATCGCGCTGATGCCGGTGTCACGCAGGGCGCGGCCCGGTTGCATCGGGGCGAAGCTTTGCAGCTGCGCGCGGATGTCCGGCGAGGCGTTGCACAACACCCAGTTCACGCCATCATCGGAAATCGCGATGGACGATTGGGTGCGGGCCTTGGCATTCAGGCTGCCGTCGCGAAAGCCTGCGCAATTGACGCAGTTGCAGTTCCACTGCGGAAAACCGCCGCCAGCGGCCGAACCCAGAATCTGGACGAACATGAACACTCCATCATTTCAACGCGGAAAATAAAACGCCCCGGCGAGCCGAGGCGTTGCACTGCAGTTCTATGTAAGCAGAACTCAGCGGCTGGCGAAGTACATGGTGACTTCGAAGCCGATACGCAGGTCGGTGTAAGCAGGTTTTGTCCAGGACATGGTGTGTCTCCTCAGGGTGGGTGGGATAGCGCTGTCCATAGGTATAGTCCACGGCAGCGCAAAGATGTTCCAAATAGTTAGGCTGCTATGTTACTCAAAATGTCACCGGGTTTGCCCGTGAATCTTTGAGAAAGCTCCTTGCAGCCTCGGTAATGATCAATTTGCTGCTTGCCATGGCGCGCCGGGCGCGGAATCGGTGGCGAGACAGCGGTAGCCGCCCTCGGCGTTGATTAAATGCTGTGCAGCCGTGAGCAATGTCTGGCGATCGAGTTGGCCGATGGCAGCGCTCAGTTGCTCAAGATAATCCGACGAGTGGCCAGCGATTTTCGCCTGCCACAGCAATTCGGCGGCGTCCTTGCCGGACAGGTTGGCGTCGTTGAATTGATCGCTGAGGTTTTGCCGGTGCTGGCTGAGACTGGCGTCATCGTGGGATTCGATCAACGCAGGGAGGTCTTCGCTGAATGCTTGAACGTGGCCAAGTATTTCCAGCGCTGAGGCGGTGGGCGATTGCACGCCGAATACGATTGCGGTCTGGCCGTGTATCTGGCGCAAGGCGCTGAATACCGCGTAACCCAGTTTTAACTCAACGCGCAGGCGCTGGTAGAACGGGGTCTGGACAATCAGGGCGAGCAGTCGCCATGCCGCTTCGTCGGTAATGCTGCGACTGGCAGTCGGGCAGCACAACAGCGCGGCGTGTTCGCTGGATGCGCTGTCGATCTGGTGCCACAACTGTCGGCTGTCGAGCGCTGACGGAGCAGGCAATTGGTTGTCCGGCGTACCGGGAATGCGGCTCAGAGCGAGGCCCATGGCTGATTGGGTTTGCTGATTGAGGCCCAAGGCGAGGCCGTCCCACCGAGAAGTTGTCCACAGGTGTTTTGCATCGTCAGCCGTTGGTAGAGGCTCCAGACAAAACTCCGGTAAGGCATTTATCAGTTGGCGGATGGGCATCAACGGCGTTTCTGGCGCACTGCGCGGGGAATTGGCATCAACCGCTGTCAGAGATTTCAGCGCGTGCTCGAGGACATTGGGCATCGGCTCCTGCAAACCGGTGAGCTTCAGCAGCCATTGATTGCCCGTGGCGCTGAAAGTCAGCTCGACGCCGGCCTCGCGCGCGTCCTGCTGAGTTTGCTGAAGACCGCGCTGCAAGCGCGAATGCAGATCAGCGCTGGCGGCGGCCTCAACCTGCCAGCGCAGATAAATCGCGCCCTCATCATTGTTGTCCGGCAACGCTTGGCTGAATTGCATCGGCGAACGCTCACGACGACCGCGCGAGCGATCCTGAGCAAACGTGCGCAGGCCACGGTGGGCGCTGGTCTGGCCGCGAATCAGCCCGGCATTGGCCAACGGTTCATTGGCTCGCAGGAAAGGATTGGCTGCGGGCAGACGCCAGTGCTCGCTGAAGTTATCCACAGTGCCGATTTCGCCGAGGATCTGTGTGAGGGCTTCAACGCCTTTATTGGACAGGCCGATTTCCAATTGTTCACTGTCGAGCCGCGCCCGTTGCAGCGCGCCGCTGACTTGCTGCTGACGTTCAAGCAGGGCCGCGTATTCTTTGCGCAGTGCCGCCCAATCCTGCTGAGCGAAGAAACTCAGCCAATCGAGTAGTTGGTCGCGAATGGCGTTTAACGATTCCGCTGGAGCGGTGAATTCCAGCTGCAACAACGCTTGCCCGTTGAAGTGATAAACCGGCGCGGCTTTCAAGCCATCTGCCAGTTTTTGCTCCTGCAAATGCGCGAGCAGCCCGCCGGCTTTTGAGCTGTTCAGCCAATGACAAAGAAAAGCCAAAGCCTCGACGGATGACTCAGGCAAGGCATCAAACGCAAACAGCAAATTGCCGCGTCGCTCACTGACCTGTTGATAACTTTTTACCGCCAGCGGCACGGTTGCCGCCTGCGTAACGTTATCCCCAGCCGGTAAGGCTTGTGAAAACTGCTCAGCCAGCGCTTTCAATTCTTCGAGACTCTGCGGCCCAACCAGACTCAAGGTCATCTGCCCAGTCTGATAAAACTGCTGATGGAAATCTTTGAGCGCTTGTTGAAACGCAGCCTGCTCAACTTGCAGGCTGTCGCGATTCCCCGCATGAAACCCGCGCAACGGATGCTCAGCCGGTAGCCCTTCAAACAAGGAAAACTGCTGCTGCGCTGTAGGATCCTGCGACCAGGCGACAAATTCCGCCTGCAACACTTCCCGTTCCCGCAACTGATCGTCCAGATTCATACACGGTTTGGCGAGCATGTCTGACAGACGCTCCAGCCCTGCGCCGAACGAGCGCGTCGGCAACTCAAAGAAAAAGTCAGTGGTGCGTTCGCGCGTGCTGGCATTGACCTGGCCACCGTGACCTTGCACGTAAGCCATCAGCCCTTCGCCCGTAGGAAAACGCTCGGTGCCGAGAAACAACAAATGCTCGAGAAAATGCGCCAGCCCCGGCCACTCCAGCGGCACGTCATGGCTACCGGCAGCCACGCGCAGTGCAGCGGCACTGCGCTTCAGGCCGGGTACATGACGCAGGGTCACACGCAAGCCGTTGGCCAGGGTTTCAGTGTGGGGGCGGGGGTGGGTCGGCGCAGGCATGGGCACTTCCAGAACAGTGAAGTGCCAATGCTAGCGGATTAGCGCCGGTTGAGCGCGCCGTAAAGCTCGGGGCGGCGGTCGCTGAGGTAGCGATTGGCGGCGCGGGAGTCGAGCATCAACTGCCGATCGAGTTCGCCGATGATCAGCGCTTCGTCGAGCCCTGCCTGGGCGATGCGGCTGCCATCCGGTGCAGCGAGGCTGCTTTGCCCGCAATAGTGGATCTCGCCTTCGCTGCCGCAATAGTTGGCGTAGGCCACGTAGCACTGGTTTTCGAAGGCGCGCGAACGCACGGTGACGTCAGCGACGAAATCGAACGGAATCATGTTCGCCGTCGGCACCAGAATCAGCTCGGCGCCGGCGAGTGCCAGACGGCGGGTGTTCTCCGGAAACTCGAGGTCGTAGCAGATCAGGAAACCGAGCTTCCAGCCGTTCAGTTCGACGATGGGGAAATCATCATCGCCTGGGCTGAACATCGAGCGATCCAGATCGCCGAACAGATGCGTTTTGCGGTAATTGCACAAGCGTTCGCCGTGTGAATCGATCAACTGCACGGCGTTGTAAATCTGCCCGTCGGCGGTGCGTTCCGGATAGCCATAAACAATCGCCAGACCTGCAGCCTTGGCGATCCGGCCGATCTGCTGCGCCCATTCACCGTTGTAGACCTCGGCCAAGGTACTTACCGCTTCGGCGCCAATGTTGTAGCCGGTCATGAACATCTCCGGCAGCACCAGCAGGTCGGCGCCCTTGGCCTCCATCGCCACTTGATGCAGGCGGTGCAGGTTGGCGGCGGGCTCCAGTGGCAGCGGTGGACATTGGTAAAGGGCTACACGCATCAGGGATTCCTCTTACTCGGGCAGGGCGATAGGGCCGATGTCTTTGAACACATCACCGGGGCCCGGGTTCGCTTTATGTGTCGACCCGCCAAAATGTTTCATGATCCCCCACACCGCGTTGAGCGAGGTCTGCACCGCGCCTTCGACCCAGGCCGGCGTCCAGGAAACGTCGTCGCCGGCAATGAAAATTCCGCGTTGCTCGGCCGGCATTTCGTCCTGCATGAAGTGCGCGTACATGCGCTGGTTATAGCGATAGTGGCCGGGCAGCGCGCCTTTGAACGCGCCGAGGAAGTACGGGTCGGCTTCCCACGACACGGTGATCGGATCACCAATGATCCGCGCGGCGATGTCGACTTTTGGGTAGATCTTTTTCAACGCGTTCAACGCCAGCTCAACGCGTTTTTCCACCGGGTGCGGGAGCATCTTCAGTGCATCGCTCATCCACGAGTACGACAGGCAGATCACGCCCGGTTTGTCGTCGCCGTTGTCGAACAGATAAGTGCCACGGGTCAGGCGATCGGTGAGGGTCATGCTCATCAAGTCGCGGCCGGTATCTGGATCTTTATCCTTCCAGAACGGACGGTCGACCATCACGAACGTCTTCGACGACTGCATGTAGCGAGTGCGGTCGAGGGCCATCCACATCTTCTGCGAGAACAGGGTTTCGTCGCATTCGATCTGCGTGGTCAGCAGCCAGCTCTGGCACGTGGTCAGCACGGCTGCGTATTCTCGGGTGTCGCCGTTGTTGTCGGTGACCGCGAAACGGCCATCCGGCGCATGAGCGATTTTCTTCACGCCGGAACGCGGCGCGCCACGGTGCAGGGATTTCAGGCTGGTGCCTTCAGGCCAATGCACGCAGCGCTCCGGCACATGTCGCCAGATACCTTGCGGCACTTGCTCGACGCCACCGACCACCAAGTGTTGGTGATCGTCGCAGTTGGTCATCACCACGCGGAAGATTTCCAGCATCGAGTTGGGGAAGTCCGAGTCCCAGCCGCCGGTGCCAAAACCAACCTGACCGAACACTTCGCGGTGATGGAACGACAGTTTGGCGAAGGCTTCCGAGGTGGCGACGAAGTCATAGAACGTGCGGTCGTCCCACAGCGGCACCAAGGTATTCCACAGCTCTTTCAGGCGAGGCACATCGCGGTCGCGAATGGCTTGCTGGATATCGGCGAACTGCGAGCCGGCCTCCAGTGCGTCCGCCCAGGCGTCAGCCACTTCCTGAAACAGTGCAGGAAGATCCGCCAGTTTCTGTGCGTAATGGGTTTTGCCTTCCAGATCGATCACGGTGCTGCCGGAGGCCGGCGTCAACGGGTTCGGGAAAGGTTTGGTTTCGAGGCCGAGCTTGTCGACGTAGTGATAGAACGCGGTGGACGACACCGGAAAACGCATGCCCCCGAGTTCAGCGACGATGCCGTCAGTGCCGTTGAAGGCTTGCGAGCGCAAACGACCGCCCAGCGTCGAAGCCTCGTAAACCACAGGCTTCAGGCCGAGTTTCATCAACTCGTAAGCCGCCACCAGACCAGCGATGCCCGCGCCGACAATCGCCACTTCTGCGCCGTGATTGTGCTCGGGAATAGTGCCGAGACCGGCCGGGTGTTCGATCCAGTCGTCAAACGCGAACGGGAAGTCCGGGCCGAAAATGGTGACTGGTTTCTTGCCGTCTGCAGGATGGCGATTGTTCTTGTTCATGGCTGACCTTGCTGGCGACCCGACGCGGGATGCGCGTCTGAGTATAGGAAAAGATGCCAGCCATTCTAGGGAGCGTGGAACACGTTAATAAGACGCAAAGTGTCGTCGTTTTGCCAATAACATGATCAATCTGACGATAGAGGCCTGCACACCGACCAAAAAGTGGGAGTGGGCTTGCTCACGAAAGCGTCGAATCAGTCGACATCGTTGTTGCTGACAAACCGCCTTCGCGAGCAAGCCCGCTCCCACAGTGGATTTGTGCTTGGCGCAGATATTGGGCGCAACCTGGGTTAAATGTGGGAGCCGGGCTTGCCCGCCAAGAGGCCCTGTAATCCACTCGAGATACCCGATCAAAACCTTAAACCGGCTGCCCCCGATCAACCTTGCTACTCAAAATAATCGAAGTCGTCGTCTTCTCCACCCCATCCACCCCGCCAATCTGATCGAGCAACTGATCGAGCTGCTCCGGCGAATCAGTGCGCAACCACGCCACATAATCAAACTCGCCACTCACTGCACACAGCTGCTGCACCTGTGCCATCGCACTCAACCGACGCACCACCTCTTTGCCGGAACGCGGTTGCACCTTGATCCCGACGTAAGCCTGCAAGCCGCCATCGACCACCCGCTGACCGAGACGCACGCCATAACCAGTGATCACTTTGGCCTTTTCAAGGCGCGCCAATCGTGAGGTCACGGTGGTGCGCGCAATGCCCAATTGCCGGGCAAGCATGGCAACGCTTTCGCGGGCGTTGATTTGCAGGGCGGCGATTAGCTGACGGTCGATTTCATCGAGCGCGGGCGGGCGGGTGTCTGGCAAGGGGGCGGTTCCATGGTGTGGGGGGCGGTGAGTTGCGCATGGTACATGCTCAATCAGATTGGGCACACGGGCAACACTAGCGCCGGCACTGGTTTTGGCGGTTGCCCTGGTGTGGTTCAAGCGCTATCATCGGCGCGTCAGCACAGACCGGAACTTTGCAAGCAGAGGGTGTTGATTTCGGTGGCGCAAGCTACTCCTAGCCAGTGAGCGGGATAAGCGGGGAACCGTGAAAGGAAAGGCCGATATTGAGATTTACAGAAAGCCCCGATGCGCGAGCATCGGGGCTTTTTGCTTTTTCTCAAACGGATTTCCCCGCATTACGCATTTCCAGTATGTAGCGGACGTTATGTGGTTTTCCTTTCGGCAACTTCGCTCGTCCCCATTCAGCGACCTCGTAGGCGGAAATGACTCGAAGCTTGAGTAGGTTCGTTGTGTTCTGCGGTTTGCTGATCGAAAAAAAGACCGCGTAGTCATGTAAATCAAGGCAGTAATAGCGCTGACTGTTTTCTACGTAGAAAGGCACGGCGAGGCCTTTGAAAAAACGCTTGTGAAGGTAATCCGCGATCTGGCTGCTGCAATGGTGACGATCTGCACAGAAATATCGGGTTTCTCCTCTGTGTCGGAGGGGTTGACCATGACCTTTGTCGTCGGTGAAACAATGGAATCCAAACTCGAATTTGACGCTTAGCTGCTGCTCAGCCACTTCATAGCTCAGTTCGAAAGGCTGTAAATGCGCCATGCAGTATTTGCGTCCGCCAACTATCAGATCTTTCCATTCCATGGTGATTGTCGCCGGACGCACGCAGAGGGAGAAACGTTGATGCACTCCCGATTGAAATTTGAACACCCCGAAAATTGTGGGCGCATGAACGGCTGCGCAGGCGTTTAACCGTGCCCGTAGTTTCTATCCACAGAAGGCTGATGACTTAGAACCTTCACCACATCATCAATCACCGCTTTACTCATTGCAGCCAAGTAATGCGCAGCCCAGGCATGGCGATCGGTCGCTTTGTCGTAAGCGGCTTCTTCAGCAAAGGTTTTGACCAGAAAGAGAAGATCGGAGGCTTGTGTCAGAGCATCGCCGATTGGTACGCCGGCGCTGACATGGAAGAGGGGTTGGTTGACGCAGTAGATGAAAGGGGTGAGGCCGATGGTTTTTAAACCTGAGGTCGAGTCTGTTTCAGTCATGGCGTAACTCCTGGTGTGAGGAGCTACCACTATCGTTTCCAATCGAATGGGTGGCAGCTGTGCGCAGGTTGGAAAACCGGAAACCAGGAACCGGCACGTCGGAAGACGTCCCACGCACAGCCGCCATAAATCGAGATCGCAAGCGCTGTTGCTGGTTTCTGATTTCGACAGGTTTCCAAGCCCGACCGCTGATAAGCAGCGACGTCTCGAGAGTATCCCGTCAAACCAACCCCCAACAGGCGCGGCACCGCTCAAAACCACAGCTTCGGAACTTGCCTACAGCCTTCGGGGAAGTCTTCCGAACATTGCGCTCGCCAATACTGCCCCCCAACCACTCGCCCAAGAAAAAGCCGCGCATTTAGCGCGGCTTTCAATTTGGTGGGCCCACACGGACTTGAACCGTGGACCAAAGGATTATGAGTCCTCTGCTCTAACCAACTGAGCTATAGGCCCTCAGTAGGCCGCGGATTATAGCGACGGTTTCTCGGCTGTGCTATCCGAAAAATCCGATACGGTCACACGCAGAAACGTTGCGGCGAATTCTTCCGGCGGCAGCGGCAGGCTGACGATGTAGCCCTGGATCTGTTCACAGCCCTCGGCGGCGAGGAATTGTTGCTGTGCCTGGGTTTCCACGCCCTCGGCGATGACGGTGAATTGCATGCTGCGGCCCAGGGCGATGATGGCGCGGACAATCGCCGCATCGTGGGGGTCGTCGGGCAGTCCGCGGACGAAGGACTGGTCGATTTTGAGGATGTCCAGTGGCAGGCGTTTGAGGTAGCTGAGCGAGGAATAGCCGGTGCCGAAGTCGTCAATTGCCAGTTGCACGCCGAGGTGTTTGAGTTGGTGCAGCACGGCCAGCGCCTCTTCGGCCTGACTCATGATGAAATTCTCGGTAATTTCCAGTTGCAGTAAATCCGGCATCAGGCCGTTTTCGTTGAGCAGCTGCTCGATGCGCCCGAGCAGGTTCGGCTGGCGCAGTTGTGCGCCGGCGAGGTTCACCGACAACGGGCCGAGGCTGTCGTAGACCTGATTCCACTCGAACATCTGCCGGCACGCGGTCTCCAGCACCCAATCGCCGATCTGCAGAATCATGCCGTTCTCTTCGGCCAACGGAATGAAGTGCTCCGGCGGCACATCGCCAAAGGTCGGGTGGCGCCAGCGAATCAACGCTTCGGCACCGACCAGCCGATGGTCGTCGAGGCTGATTTTCGGCTGGTAGTAGAGGTGCAATTCATTGCGCTCGATGGCCCGGCGCAGTTCGTGTTCCAGCGCGATACGCTCGCTGGCCTGCGCGGTGAGGTCGCGGGTGTAGCTTTCGACGCGGTTGCGGCCCTTGGCTTTGGAGCGGTACATCGCCGCGTCGGCGTTTTTTACCAGCGTGGCGACGTCGCAGCCGTCGCGCGGATAGAGGCTGGTGCCGATGCTGGCGCTGATGAAAAACTCGTGTTCGCCAGCCTGAAACGGCGCGCCGAAGCAGTTGAGCAGTTTGGTGGCGATGTTGTCCGCGTCGCTGGCCTGCTGCAGGCCGGGCAGCAGGATGATGAATTCATCACCGCCCAACCGTGCCACGGTGTCGATGTCGCGCAGTTGCTCTTTGAGGCGCACGGCGATGCCCTTGAGCAGCAGATCGCCGACCGGGTGGCCGAGGCTGTCGTTGATGTGTTTGAAACGGTCAAGATCGAGGAACAGCACGGCGCCCTGACCACCGTTTTCCTGTTGTGTGGTCAGCGCCGAGAGCAGGCGACTTTCGAACAGCGTGCGGTTTGGCAGGCCGGTGAGCGGGTCGTGGTGCGCCTGATAATCGAGTTTCGCCTGCGCGTGTTTGAGACTGGAGATGTCGGCAAACACAGCGACAAAGTGCGTGATGAATTTGTCGCGGTTGCGCACGGCGCTGATGGTTAGCCAGCTCGGGTACAGCTCGCCGTTTTTACGTCGGTTGGAAATCTCGCCTTGCCAATGACCTTCGTCGGTCAACTGGTGCCACATCGCCGCATAAAACGCGCTGTCGTGCAGGCCGGAGGCGAGCAGGCGCGGGGTGTGGCCGAGGGCTTCGCTTTCGCTGTAACCGGTGATTTCAGTGAAGGCGCGGTTGACTGCGCTGATGTGCTGCTGGGTATCGGTGATCAATACGCCTTCGGCGGTGCTCTCGAACACGGTCGCAGCCTGTTGCAGTTTTTCCTGCATCAGATGACGTTCAGTAATGTCGCGGGCGATGGTCAGCATGCAATCTTCGTCACCGATCGGCAGTGGTCGGCTGGACACTTCGCACAGACGAATCTGCCCGTCGCTACGACGGATATGGCAGGTGAAATCACGCACGAAGCCGTCGCGGTGCAGCAGGTCGAGCATCTGTTTGCGCTCGTTGAGGTTGACCCAGATCCCCAGATCCAGCGCCGAACGATCCACCGACATGGCGCTGTTGAATCCGGTGATGCGGCTGAAACCTTCGTTGACCTCCAGCAGCAGGCCATCGCTCTGCCGCGACAACAACAGTCCGTCCGGCGAGGCGTGGAAAGCCTTGGCGAATTTCTCTTCGGAGGTTTGCAATTGCTGCTGGGTTTCTTTGAGTTGGGTAATGTCGCGCACCACGACGACCAGCGCCGGCGTGGTGTCGAGGTCGAACGGCTCGGCGGAAATCAGGCCGGTGAATACTTGGCCGTTATTGCGGCGGAAGGGCATTTCCAGATTGCGGATGCTGCCGGCCTGCAAGCGCTGGAGCAAACCGGGGCCGACGCCGGGAATGCCCCAGATATTCAGGTCGGTGGCGGTCTGGCCGATGACTTCTTCGGCCTTGAGTCCAATCTGTTCCTCGAAGGCTTCATTGACCTCCAGCAAACAGCCGTCGGACAGCCGCGCAATCACCAGAATGTCCGGGCATTGCTGGAAGACCGAGGCGAATTTTTGCTCCGACAAACGCAGCGCTTCTTCGGTGCGCTTGGTTTCGCTGATGTCGATCATCAAACCGCGCATCACCGGTTCGTGGCCATGTTCGATCAGGCTGACAATGTCGCGCACCCACAGGCAGCGGCCATCGGCGGTGATCACCCGATAATCGAGGCTGTGATCGCGCCCGGCCAGCACTTCGTGATCACAAAAACTCTGGGCGCGAGTGAGGTCGGCCGGATGAATGATGTTGCGCCAGAACCCCGGAATCAGCCAATGCGACAGTGGATAACCGAGCAAGTCTTCGGCGTGCGGTGACACATAGCTGTAGGTGAAGTCGCTCATCCGCGCTTCCCAAGCGATCGCCGACAAACTTTCGACCAGCCCACGGTAGTGATATTCGCTGCTGCGCAGTTCCTGTTCGAGGTCGATGCGCCGGGCGATTTCCGAGCTGAGGCGGCGGTTGATGCGGATCACCACGGCCAGCACGATCATCAGCAATAACAGGCCGGGCAAGCCGTAAACCAGCAGGTCTGACCAGAAGGTGCGGTGATCGAGGACGTTACCGACCCAGTGTTCCTGAATAGCGCTGATTTCGGCGGGGCTCATGTCGGCGAGAACTTTGTCGAGAATCCCCACCAGCACTTTGTTTTCGCGCGGCACGCCCATCGCCAGTTGATAGCGATACGGGGTTTCGCCGCTGACGTAGAGGCCGTCGAGTTTGAGCTGACGCAGGCTCCAGACGCTGGAGGCGAGGTCGCCGACCACGGCGTCGACTTCGTCGGTCGCCAGCGCCTGCAACGCCGAACTGACGTTGGGCATGGCCACCAGATTCAGATCCGGGTGGTGGGTGCGCAGGAGTTCGTGCGGCGCATAGTTTTCCACCACGGCGATTTTTAATCCGTACAGATCATCGAGTTTGCGCGGTTGCGCGCCGCCGACGTGGGCGAGGATGACAATCGGGAAGTCGAGGTAGGGCCGGGTGAATGACAGATAGTTCTGCCGTTCCGGAGTAGACATGATCCCCGGCAGCAGATCGATCTTGCCGGTTTTGACCTGCTCCAGCACTTCCGTCCAGCTGATGGGCTCAATCGGCGTGAGTTTGATCGCCAGACGCTGGCGAATCACGTCGATGTAGTCAGCCGCCAGGCCCTGGTAACGGCTCTGGTCGTCACGAAACTCAAACGGTGGCCACGATGCATCGACACCCAGGCGCAAGTCCGGGTGAGCCGCCAGCCAGCCACGTTCTTCATCGGTCAGAGTCAGCGCGTTAGCCGTTGCGGTCCAAATCATCAGTGACAGCACGAAAAGCACGGGCGCCAGTCTGGGCATAACGCTCTCGTTATGGCTCGGGGGTGATTGTTTCGAGTGTAGACGCGGACTGCAGCGGGGAGGGTGGTGCGAGGAATTTAATCTGCCTAAAAACAAAACCCCCGGCCTGGGCCGGGGGTTCTGGTATCACTCGTCGAGGAAGGAGCGCAGATGCTCGCTTCGCGTCGGGTGGCGCAGCTTGCGCAGCGCCTTGGCTTCGATCTGACGGATCCGCTCACGCGTTACGTCAAACTGTTTGCCCACTTCTTCGAGTGTGTGGTCGGTGTTCATGTCGATACCGAAACGCATGCGCAGTACTTTAGCTTCACGGGCAGTGAGGCCGGACAGCACTTCGCGAGTCGCTTCTTTCAGGCTCTCAACAGTGGCGACATCGATTGGCGACTGCATGGTCGAGTCT